>JAAZOM010000023.1 GCA_012797775.1 Candidatus Kuenenbacteria bacterium
AAACAATTTTCAATTCCTTTTAAGAAAAATTTGGCGGGCGGGCGTTAAAAAATTGAAAGAAAATTGTTTTGCTTTGCTCGCCGAGTTTCGGCGGGCGGAAACGCGGAGCGGAGCTAATCAAGCATTTTCCGTTCAAAAAAGTTCGAGCTTCGTTCAGTAATTGCGACCAATTATTTATTATCCTGGTTGATAAGACCCAATCTGGCCATGAATATTTTTTATCCGGTTAAAATTTTTTCTGAATGGGTTTGTTTTCGCCTTCTAGGCCTTGACAGCTCGTCATCTATTGGGGAGGTTGTCAGTTATTTTTTTTACGACAGCATCAAGATTGCCATCCTTCTTTTGGTTATTATTACTTTCATTTCTTTTGTTCGTTCCTATCTTCCGCCAGAAAAGATAAAAAAAATATTAACCCAACGCTTTCAACTGGCCGGCCATGTCTTGGCGGCCTTTTTGGGCATTGTCACTCCTTTTTGTTCTTGTTCCGCGGTCCCGCTCTTTATCGGCCTGGTTGAAAGCGGCGTACCCTTGGGCGTGACTTTTTCTTATCTTGTTTCCGCACCCATGGTCAACGAGGTGGCCGCTGTTTTATTGCTGGGTCTTTTTGGTTGGAAAGTGGCCCTTATTTATATTATTTCGGGGGTGGTTATTGCTGTTGTCACCGGTTTTATCATCGGGCGTCTTCGGTTGGAAAATTTATTAGAAAAATATGTTAATCAGGGAAAAAATTTTTCCAGTCAGAGCAACTCGCCACAAAAAATAAAAGTTCGTTTGAGTGAGGCCTGGCAATACTCTTGGGGTTTGTTTTTAAAAATTTTTCCCTATGTTCTAGTCGGTATTGGTTTTGGCGCAACTATCCATGGCTATGCGCCGGAAAATATTTTAGCCACTTTAGCCGGCAAGCGTAATTTTTTAGCCGTGCCTGTCGCCGTTATTGTTGGGGTGCCACTTTATTCCAACGCCGCCGGCATTGTGCCGGTTGTCGTTTCTCTTATTGAGAAGGGCTTACCGCTAGGTACAGCCCTGGCTTTTATGATGGCTGTCACCGCCTTATCTTTACCCGAGATGATTATTTTGCGCAAGGTCTTGAAATTCAAATTATTGGCTATTTATGTTACGGTTTTGACACTCGGGATAATTTTTACCGGCTATCTGTTCAACTGGATAATTTAGTTTATTTTTGTTAATCTTATTCTATCGATCGTTTTTTCAAATCTTTATGCTCACTCGAGGCAATAATTCCAAGCCCAATTTAGTGGTTTTCCAAAAAGAATACTTTTTTGTCATGATGTCCGGCATTATTTCTGGCGCCATTATTTTCAGTGGACAGATTTTTGCCAATCTCGGTCTGTCTCTTTTTGAAGTATCAACCCTACCATTTATTGGAGCGGTGGCCGTGCTTTTCCCTTTTATCTTATTCAACAAAAAATATAGTTACAAAACAAAAAACATCCCGCTATTATTCCTCTATGGGCTTATTTTTGCTCTTTGTTCTTTGACACAATTTGGTGGTTTATTTTTTGGTGTGCCTATAGCTATCGTTGTACTCCTACTTTATACTCAGCCGTTCTGGACCACGCTCACCAGCGCTTTGATTTTAAAAGAGAAAATTTCCCGCCGGGAAATAATCTCGGTCTTACTTGTCCTCCTCGGCGTTTTTATTTTATTAAATCCGCAGGACATATCAACCATCGGCCAGCCGCTTGGCCTCGCCATCGCCATTCTCGGCGGCATTGCTCTTTCCGGCTGGGTATCTGTTGGCAGCCTTTTATCCAAGCGGGGCAATGATCCAGTCAATAGCTTCTTCACTGGAGAAATTCTCCTATTAATTTTTTTAGCCCTATTCTACCCCATTCTTAGGTTGGCTACTCAGGATCAATCTATAATTCATTTTACCTTTTCATGGCCTTTTTGGATTTGGATTTTTTTTATTATTTTTAGTCTCATTACCCAAATCGCCAATAATCTCTTTTTTCTCTACGGCGTCAAAAAAGTTTCTGCAGTCAAAGCTGGCGTGATTATGCTCTTGGAACCGGTTAGCGGCACCACCCTAGCCGCGCTTTTCCTCGACCAGCCAATTACTGCCAATATAATTATTGGGGGTTTATTTATTATTCTAGCCAATTATCTGGTCATTACCCAAAAAAATCAATAGACCATAAAAATAGCAATGAATTATAAATTAACAACATAAATATGGAAGAAAAATGCCAGGCTTGCGGTATGCCCCTAGATGAAAACACAAAATGCTCCTGCAGGCCAGATCTGTGCTGTTATTGCTGTGAGTGTGGGGATGAATGCAAGTGTGGTTGCCGGGAGAAATAGCAGATCATTAAAACATAAAAACATGAAAGCATTAAAGCAACTCTTGTTTTAGTGTTTTTATGCTTTAATAGTCTTGTCCTATGGACCTTTTCGACCACCAAATGAATAAAAATCTTCAATCCAGTGCACCGCTGGCTGATCGCCTGCGCCCACGGTCTTTGGATGAGTTTTTGGGCCAAGAGGGGATTGTCGGCCCCGGCACCCTGCTCCGCCGCGCTATTGAGGCCGATGATCTACCCTCGATGATCTTCTGGGGGCCGCCGGGCTCTGGCAAAACCACCTTGGCCTCCGTCATCGCCAAGATGACCAATTCTTATTTTGTAGAGCTGTCTGGTGTCACTGCCGGGCTCAAAGATTTGCGCGCCGTAGTAGAAGAGGCCAAAGAAAGGCGAAAGTACAATAACCAGCGCACGATTCTTTTTGTAGATGAGATTCATCGCTGGAACAAAGCCCAACAGGATGGACTTTTGCCTTTTGTGGAAAAGGGAATAATTACCCTTATCGGTGCCACCACTGAAAATCCTTCGTTTGAAGTGATCGCCCCTCTACTTTCTCGCTCGCGCGTTTATGTGCTCAAGCCGCTCACTCCTTTAAATCTGAAAGTTATTATTGATCGCGCTCTCAAGGATGATTCTCGCGGCCTTGGCAAATATCAAGCCAAGATAGACAAGGAGGCTGAAGATTTTTTGATCAAGTCCAGCTCTGGCGATGCTAGGGTTATTCTCAATGCCCTTGAAGTGGCTGCAAAAAATACCCGCCTAGATAAATCCGGTCAGCATGTTGTGGATAAAAAATTGATTGAAGAGGCCCTCCAGCACAAGGCTCTGCAGTATGACAAGGCGGGTGATGAACACTACAATGTTATTTCTGCTTTTATTAAATCTTTGCGCGGCAGCAGTGTTGACGGGGCGCTTTATTGGTTGGCCAGAATGGTAGAAGCTGGCGAGGATCCTAGGTTTATCGCCCGCCGCATGCTCATCCTCGCCTCGGAAGATATCGGCAATGCTGACCCCATGGCTCTGGTTGTGGCCAATGCTGTTTTTGAAGCGGTGGACAAAATCGGCTGGCCCGAAGCCCAGATCAATCTAGCTCAAGGTGTGGTCTATCTGGCCAAGGCACCCAAGTCCAATGCTTCTTATGTTGCGCTGATGAAAGCCAAAGAAGACGTCAAAAATACCCTCAACTTGCCAGTGCCCCTGCACCTGCGCAACGCCCCCACCCACTTGATGAAAGAGCTGGGATATGGTAATAATTATAAATATAGTCACGATTACAGCCCGGAAGAGGGTAAACAGGATTATCTACCAGAAGAATTGGCTGATCACCAATATTATTTTGAAAAATAGAATTAGTTAAAAAATATTGAAACAAAAGCACAAAAGGAGGTGTCGTCATGACCAGAGTTCTTGTGAGGCAGGTAACAGATGCCGAAGACTTGGCTCGCGTTGGCCAATTACTGGCCACTTTTCCCCATCGTGATGGTTTTTTCAATCCGGAGGCTGGCCACAAGATTGTAGAGTTTGGCAAGCGCAAGACCGGACGAAAAGCTGTTCGAAAGCTACGAGAGGCCAGGATCAATTTCAAGACCATTTCTACCAACTGATAGGGAGGCAACTATGCTGATAGTAAAGGAGGTCAGAGACTTCACCACACTGGGAAGGGTCGACGGTCTCTTGAGCGGAGCCGGCTTTGCTTTCTCTTCTGTTCTTGACCCCGACACCGGCACAGATACCCTATCCTTTCAGGGGATAGATCAGGAGCAAAAAGCGGCTTTTCTGCTTATCGACCACGACTTTGCTGTTGTGGCGGCCTAAAATCTAGGGAGAACCCAAAAGGTTCTCCCTTTGTTTTTTGTTCAGATTTGCGCTAGGATAATTATAGAATAAGTAAATCAAAATATATGTTCAAAAAATATCTTTTGGCTTTTCTTTTCTTCTGTGTCTTGGCTGGCGTACTTTTTGTCATCCGTGGCAATGAAGATGGCTGGCTGTGTGTTAATGGCGTATGGGTGAAACATGGCAACCCCGAGGCTCCGATGCCCACTTCTGTCTGCGGCGAATCGATTAATACCAACGAAAATAACCCTGTTGGTCTCGCCAATCCAGCTTCCAAAAACTGCCTTGATCAGGGTGGCCAATTGACCATAAAAAAAGATGAGACTGGCGGTGAATATGGGGTATGCACCCTCAAAGACGGTAGTGAATGTGAGGAGTGGGCTTTATTTAGACGAGAATGCCAACCCGGGATCAAGGTTATCACACCCCAAAAAGACACAACTGTTCAAAGTCCGCTTACGATTACCGGTGAAGCGCGGGGCACCTGGTTTTTTGAAGCCAGTTTCCCAGTCAAATTGGTTGATGAGTTTGATAATATTTTGGCCACAGGCGTAGCTACAGCCGATCCGCCAGCTGGCGGAGACTGGATGACCGAAGATTATGTTCCATTTAAAGCCGAATTGTCTTTTCCCCTAGCTATCACTGACAAGGGTTATTTGCTTTTAAACAAAGACAACCCTTCTGGTTTGCCAGGCAATGATTTGCAGTTAAAAGTTCCCGTGGTCCTGCTCAAGGGCGAAACCGAAAAAGTCAAAGTATTTTTCAATAATAACAATCTTGATCCGGAAATTTCCTGCCAAAAAGTTTTCCCAATTGAAAGAGAAATACTAAAAACCCCGGCTGTAGCCGAGGCAGCCATAAAAGAATTATTAAAAGGACCGAGCCAGGCAGAGAAAGATAACGGTTATTTTTCCAACATTCCCGAGGGTGTTAAAATCCAAAAATTGACTATAGAAAAAGGCGTCGCCAAGGTTGATTTCGATAAAACTCTAGAGAGTGCGGCTGGCGGTTCCTGTCGTGTATCTGCTGTGCGCGCGGAAATCACCGAAACCCTACTACAGTTTTCCACAGTCAAATCCGTAGTCATTTCCATTGATGGCCGTTCTGAGGACATTCTCCAGCCATAATAAAAAAGAACCAAAAGGTTCCTTTTTATAATGAGGGATTTTCCCTCCAGCCTTGAGGCGACGCACGAGCCAGGGTTTTGCTTACCTCTATCTTAAACCCTTATCACCAATTGTCAATAGCCCAAAATATTATTAGCCATAAATTAATCTTTTTTATGAAAAAACTCCTTACCGCCCAATTTGTTGTCCTACTTATTGGTACGCTTTTTGCCTGGTTCAATTTTGGCCGCGAGCTTATTAGTTGGTGGAGTAGTGGCACCTGTGAAATTGGCTGCCCCGGCAATATCACCAATCCTTTTCTGACCCCTTGTTTTGGTGGCGCCATATTTTTTACCATTGCCTTCGTCTTGAGTATTATTATCCTCAAGAAATCAAAGCAGGCAACCCAAAATCAATAATTGGTTAATTGTAAAAAAGCGCCTAGTCGGCGCTTTTTTTGCTTATATTCTTTGTTCTTCGCCTCCATATTTCCTATAAAACGCCCTTTTCACCATTTCCACCAACAATAGATAAATAATTACCAGGCCAAAAACTATCATCAAAATACCAGCCGGCAGAGGGCTGAAACCAAATATTTTGGCCAGAGGGGTAGTGGCGATCATCGTTCCTGCCACGACTATGCCGAGAGTTGTTATCAATAAATAACTGCTGGGCCTAGACTGGAGGAAAGGTATTTTTCTAGTGCGGATAATATAGATTACGAAAACCTGAGTTGCCAGGGACTCTATAAACCACCCAGTCTGGAAATTCGATCCTGACAGGTGAAAAATTGAATACAAAAAGAAAAAAGTCAAAAAATCAAAAAGTGAACTGACTGGCCCGAAAACCAACATAAATTTTTTAATAAAAGAAATATTCCAATGCTTTGGTTTTCTTAGGTATTCAGGGTCGACTTTATCACTCGGTATTGATAATTGCGATGTATCATAGAGAAAATTGTTCAAAAGTATCTGCCCAGGCAACATCGGGAAAAATGGCAAAAATATTACCGCCCCAACCATGCTAAACATATTACCAAAATTGGATGACAAGCCCATCATCATATATTTCATGGTATTCCCAAAAGTCTTTCTGCCTTCTATTACCCCATCCAAAAGTACCCGCAAGCTCTTTTTTAGTAAAATAATATCTGCTGTTTCTTTGGCTACATCTACGGCATTATCCACCGATATCCCGACATCGGCTCCAAGGAGCACCGGTGAATCATTGATACCATCGCCGAGGTAGCCAACTACTTTGCCACTTTTTCGCAAGACCTCAATTATTTTTTCTTTTTGGCTGGGTGAGAGTCTGGCAAAGATAGTATTTTTTTGAGCCCTGACCGCCAGGGCTTTGTCATCCAGCTTGTTTATATCCAATTCCTCTCCCGATAGTATGCCCTTGATTTTTATCTTTAGATCAGCGCATATTTTTTTTGTCACCAGCGGACTGTCACCAGTCAGGATTTTTATTTCTATCCCGTGTTGCTCCATTAGGGCAATGGTTTCTTTGACATCTTTTTTGGGCGGGTCATAAAAGGCAATAAAGCCGAGCAGCGTCATTGCCGTTTCTTCGCTTTTGGCATAAATTTTTTTGCCACTGGGGACCAATTTTCTGGCCACCCCCAACACCCGAAAACCCTGTCGGCTCATCTCCTCATACAGTTTTACAATTTTTTTCTCTGCCTCTGGGCTGTTTTTGTATTCCTTGCCACCGCTATAATATGAAGAACAAATTTTGAAAATTTCTTCTGGCGCACCCTTGGTGGCCATCAGGGTGCTATTTTTTTCTTTAAAAATAATAGAAGATCTCTTGCGGATAAAATCATAAGGTATCTCATCTATTTTCTTCACACCTTTCAGGCTGATATTTTTAAAATCCAGAATTGTTTTATCCAAAATACTCTTTATCCCTGTTTCCAAAGAGCCATTAATATAGGCCAAACGGAGTGTCTCCGGTGATTCTTTGCCTCTCGGGTCAATATATTTGACTATCGTGATTTTATCCTCTGTCAGGGTACCAGTTTTGTCAGTGCACAGTATGTCCATACTGCCAAAATTTGGGATGGCATTTAGTCTCTTGACGATTACCCCCTTTTTTGACATCGCGATTGAGCCCTTGGACATATTGACGCTCATAATCATCGGCAAGAGCTCCGGCGTTATCCCCACCGCCACAGCAATAGAAAATACCAAAGAATCAACCAGATTTTTATCATTCCAAGCATTAATCAAAAAAATCAGGGCTGTCAGTATCAAAATTATTTTAGCTATCAAAAAGCCAAACCTTTTTATCCCAATTTCGAAAGCGCTTGGCTCCTCTTGGCGCACCAATCTTTCAGCTATATTTCCGTATTCAGTCTCAGCCCCAGTTTTAATTATTATCACTCTAGCATAGCCAGATATCACATTGGTTCCCGAATAAACCAGATTATCACCATGGTCCCTGGTTATTTTTTCTACGGGGAAACTTTCACCCGTCAGGGCTGATTCATTGAAAAAAAAGTCATCGGCTGAAATGATCATTCCATCGGCTGGTATAATATCACCAGCTGATAGTGAGATGATATCTCCTGGTACCAAATACTTTATTTGGATTTCTTTTTCTCTGGCTTCTCGGATCACTGTCGCTGTCACCGTCAGCTTTTTGGCTATTTTTTCAGCCGCCTTTCCAGACTTGTGCTCTTGATAAAAATTTAGAATTACACTCAAAAAAATCATCACCATGATTATCACAAAGTTTTTTGTTTCTCCCGTTGCCTCAGAAACCAGTGCCGCTATTATCAATATGATGATTAGTGGATTTTTAAAATAGGAAAAAAACTTGAAGATTGGCGAAAGCCTCTTTTTTCTATGAATCTCATTGGGGCCATAATTTTTCAGCCGTTCGGCGGCTTCTTTTTCGGTTAACCCAGCTTCACTGGATCGGAGCATTTTCAAAACATCCTCTACTTTGGTTTTTTTATAATCATCAAGTGCCAAATTTTTCATATTATTTAAATAATGATGATTTTATTTTAACACAAAAAAGAGAGCTTGTTTATTTTTTGACTTTTTATTTTTAAGGTGAGAGAATAAATTTATATCTATGTTTGATCTGGAAAAATTAAAACAAATTTTATCAGCCGAACCATCTTTTCGCTTGAGTCAGGCCCTCCGCCTGATTTTTGTTGATTTGCTGGGCACTTGGGCTCCGGCCACGGTTTTCCCCATTGTCTTGAGGGAAAAATTACAGCAGGAGTTCCCCCTGCCTCTTGATGCCAAAGAGTTTCCTTCCTCTGACGGGCGCACCATCAAAATTTTATTAAAACTAGCCGATGGCCTATCGGTTGAATCAGTCTTGATGTCTTATCCGGGGCAGAGAAATACCGTCTGTGTTTCCTCTATGGTTGGCTGTCCCTTGGCTTGCACTTTTTGCGCCACTGGGAAGCTGGGCTTCCAGCGGAATTTGACCGCAGGAGAAATTGTAGATCAGGTTTTATATTTTAGCCGCTATCTAAAGTCAAAAGGGGGACGGGTAGATAATGTGGTATTTATGGGCATGGGTGAGCCATTTTTAAATTATGATAATGTTCTTGAGGCCATTAGGTTTCTCAACAGTAAAGATAGTCTAAATATTGGTGCGCGCCATTTTTCTATTTCCACGGCCGGCATTCCCGTTGGCATAAAAAAGCTGGCCAAAGAAAACCTGGCAGTCAATCTGGCCGTCTCGCTCCACGCCCCAAATGATCAATTACGCGCTAGTCTTATGCCCATTGCCCGGCAATATCCACTGGAGCAAATTTTTCAGGCCGTTGATTACTACCTCAGCGCCAGTCATCGCAAGGTGATGTTTGAATATCTCTTGATCAAAGACAAAAATGACGGTCCGGCTGCAGCTGAGGCCCTCGCCAAGCTAATAAAGAAAAAGCTCTACCATCTCAACCTGATGACCTACAACCTGACTGGCATTTTCGAGTCATCACCGCCGGACCGTTGCCGGATCTTTCAGTCGATTTTGGAAAAGAAAAAAGTCAGTGTCACTTTCCGTCATAGTTTTGGGGGTGATATCGCCGCCGCTTGTGGTCAGCTCGCCGGTCGGAAAAAATAATTTTTTTCAAATAAAAAAGAGACTACATTTACTGTCAGTCCCTTTTTATTTTTCTCCTATTTTATACAACGTTCACTCCTTTTGTTCCGTTATCGGTTCCATAATCATTTCTCTTACTACCCCGCCCCTTGTTTCTCTGACAGTAATTTTTAGGGGCTGTTGTGTATTTGCGTTTTTGGATACGATTTCCAACAGCCTCGCCACCATTCCATTCCATTCACCATCCCCATCATCGCTCGGGGGATGGTTGTAGACTGGCTTTACCCCTGTTCCGGCTTCAGTGGTGCTATCTTTTGGTAAAATTAGTTCAGCTTTTTCTCCAGTTGCCTTTTCTACCATTTGGGGGGCGGAAGCGGGCGGCTCGATTTTTGTAGCGTGTATTTCCTGGACATCCGATGTCAACGGACTTTGGGTCACGGACACATCCACTATCGCCGAGGAGGAAAAGCGATATTGTTTATGGAGCGGATTAAAGCCACTTTCTGACTGAGTTAGCTCCGTCAGCCCTTCAGATTTAACCATTACCGGGCAGAGATCGCGCCTATTTTCAGTCGTGCCGCTAATCATAGTTTTTCCCCCTGGGGGAAGGCTGGCGATCTTTGTTTTTGCACCAGCAGAGATATACAGCAGCTTGGTTTGTTGACTTGGCTGGGGAACTGGCTGCTGGTCTGGCTGTCGAGCCGGCTGGTTTTCGGGGTCCAGACTGAGAATATTCTTGATTTGGAATTTGCATACCCCGGGTTTCCCCTCGCAAGGCACGAGTTCTCCCCTGACCAAGATCGGTACATAGCCTGGGTAGGGCCGCGTTTCGTGGCCAGTCAGCCATGACCTTCTTTTCCTCCCCCCTGTTTTTTTTCCTTGGAGACCGAGTTTTGTATTATAACTTATATACAAAACTTTGGTTTCAGCAGGAGTTGGTTCTTTTTTTCCCATTACGATTGCCTCCCTGTTTGCTTCGCTTATTTCATGCGGCGGGTGTCTTTTATAATCACATACAAGATACCCATCTTCCGTTTCCTCCACCCAGCAATTGCTGGGTATCTCCACTGGCATCCGCTCTTTTCCTTGTTCATCCCAGGCAGGAAAGTAGCCATCTTCGGCCAGGAGCAGCTGCCAACTTACTGGGGCATATAGTCGTATATCTCTGACCAGAATATCACCTATTCTTATCTGAAACATAGGTCCGAGACCGCCCCCGATATTTCCCCTCAGGGAGGTTTTATCTATCTCCTGTCTTCCCGTAACGAGAACCAGTATTTGCCCCCGAGAAGACTTTGCCAGATGAGCATAGCGAGTCTGACAAACTATGCGGGGCATGTTTGGAGCCTGATCATCGGCCATAAAAAGCAGGGCCTCTTCGGCAATCCTATCCCCTTGAAATCTCAGTTTGCTGACTTTTTGTGTCGGAGAAAGATCGTGTCTTCCTGCTCGGGTTCTTTTTTTTTGCTTCCGAGGCAAAGTCGTCATCATCTACCATACTTCCGACGTCGTATTCTTCATCCGGAATTATGTTCATTGGTCACATCCTTTCGTGAGTTATCATCCTCCTTCGACATCCAAGATGCAGACCCGGTCTTCTTTGGCTTTTTTGGCCCACAACAAAGATCCTATATAGCGGCCAGCCAATAAATATCCTAGCCACATCAGGTTGGCCAGAACAATTGTAGCGACAAGGGAAGAAAACCATTTTCTAAAATGTGGATCTTCCCAGAGTCCGGGAATAAAACTCAGGACAAAGGTTACCGCCGAACAGACGAGGGCGGTCAAAAAACCTTCATAGAAAAGGTCGAATTTTTTCCCGTCCTTGTGGCGGTTTAGGGACATTACCTTCGGCCAGCCCTGATAGAAGAAGACTACGGATGCAAGACCGACCCAAGCCGCAATCCAACATGGCATCGGGGTTGTTACCTTACTCACTAGCCACTGTACCAGGTGGCACAGGCCACCGATTGTGACCAGAAGCAGGGTCTTTGTAAACAGCCAACTGATTATTTTTTTCATAAGGCCTCCAATCCTTTTTCCTTGTTAATATTTTTGTTTTTTAGACTTGCTTCTTTGCCTTTATCTAATCAATTCCCCGCTACTTTGTCAAAGATTTCCACCCAATAAAAAACAAGGGCCAGATAGACCCTTGCCAGACGGAAAATTATTTCTTTTTCACCACGCTTTTACCATCCGCATCTTCCACCACAAAGCCCAATCCATCAATTTTTTTTCGTAGCTCATCTGCTTTTGTCCAGTCTTTATTTTTTCTGGCCTTATCCCTTTCCGCCACCAAGCTTTGCACTTCTTCTGGCACGGTGATTTTTTCTTTTTTTATTTTATCCAATCTTAATCCCAATACCTTGTCAAAATCCAAGATCAATTTCTTTTTATCAGGGTAGGGGAGTGAATCGTCTTTCATAATTTCCCAAACTACTGACAAAGCCGCTGGAATATTAAAATCATCCGAAATATAAGTGATAAATTGTTGTCTATATTTTTGGATTTGTGATTTGTGATTTATTTTGTCTGCCTGCCGGTGGGGCAGGGATTTTGGATTTGGAGCTTGTGATTTACCCTTTTCGCCAGCGGCCATAAAATCTTTTAATTTCTGGTATGCCACCTTACTGGCCTCAAGTCCTTCCCAGGTAAAGTTTTGTTTACTCCGATAATGCGCCTGCAAAAAGAAATAACGCAACGCCATCGGCTCAAAGCCCCTTTCTTTCACTTCACTCAAGGCATAGCCAGTGCCTTCGGATTTCGCCATTTTTTTATTATTCACCATTAGGTGTTCGTTGTGCAGCCAGTAATTAACAAATTTTACCCCATTAGCCGCTTCACTCTGAGCTATTTCATTGGTGTGGTGCACAGGGATATGTTCCACTCCACCCATATGAATATCAATCGTTTCTCCCAAGAATTTTTTGCACATGACCGAACATTCAATGTGCCAGCCCGGGAAACCCTCACCTTTTTTTACCAGTTTTGACTTGAATGGGGATTTCCAATATTGCAAGGCGTTTTGGTGCTTGCCAGCACGGAAAAACCATAAGGCAAAATCAGCGGCATTCTTTTTGCCCGGATCGCTCACTTCCCCCTTGCCGGCATCTTTGATATTTTCTTCCATTTTTTGGCCAGATAGCTGAGTATATTTTTTTGCTTTACTGATATCAAAATAAACCGCCAGATCGGTTTCATAAGCATAGCCATTTTTTAGGAGGGTTTTTACCATTTGGACCACCTCTGGGACAACACTTGTCGCTCTGGGCTTATAGTTCGCCGGCCGGGTATTTAGTTCTTTTATGTCTTGCTCAAAAATTTCAATATATTTTTTGGCAATTTTGTCTGGCTCCAAATTATCGCGTCGAGACGCCTTTTCCATTTTGTCTTCCCCTTCGTCCGCGTCAGAAGTTAAATGGCCAACATCAGTATAGTTGCGTGTTAGCTTCACCTTATACCCCAGATATTCCAAGCCCCTAACTATCAAATCCGCCGTTACCATGCCGCGCATATTGCCAATGTGCTGGGTCCAATAGACTGTCGGCCCGCAATGATACATCAAAACCCGCCCTTTTTTGAGTGGCTGGAATTTCTGTTTTTCCCGGCCAAGTGTATTGTAGATGTTGACATTTCGCATATTTGTTATAAGGTAATCTTATCTTAAAAAAGCCAATAAGGCAACCAGGATCATCATATCTTATAGGAGGGGAAAAAAGATGTACAAAAAAATAAGAGTATTAGAAAAGGAGGGGAAGGAGGCTGTTCTCTCCGCCCTAAATCATTTCTTAAAAGACCAGAGCAGAAACAATATTTTTGTTAAAGAGATTATAGAAAGGATGTCCAAAGGACAAGGTATCTATGCCACAGAGCATGAGGTTTTGGTTGTTTTAAAAAATAGTGGTTTCGAAGTCTATTACCGCGGTACGTTATTAGGGCCGTATGTTTTAGCTACAGAGGCCCGAGAGAAGCTCTCTCAAAAATGAAATGCCAGAGCAGGCTTAACCGCGGTGGATCTATTCCTCCCGCGGTTATTATTTTATCAACAAAAAACCGTCCTATCAGCGGCCTTAATTGAAAAATTTATTGGAAATTGGAAATTAGAAATTGGGAATTGTATTTATATCCATCTCCTTCTTTTGAAATACAAAAGCATCATACACAGCCCGAAAAGCATCAGTCCAACAATATACCAAAAACCATGTTCACTTTCCACGAAAGGCATTGATTCTACAGTATTCATCCCAAAAACCGCGGCCAAAAGAGTCAGTGGGAAAACGATGACCGAAAATATTGTTAGGGTTTTCATTATCTCGTTTATTTTTAGGTTGGTCATCGAAGTTTGCGTTTCGTGTAGGGCATTGATGGTATCTTTGTAATTTACTAGGGTGTTCCAAATATCTTTTGTATGGTTGACCAAAAAAATAAACTCCTTGCGCAATCCCTCTGGGCAATTAAAATTAATCATACTTTCTACAAATCTCTGCAGTATGCCATAGTGTGACTGCAGGGTCTTTTGGAAATTGACGATATTTCTTTTAATCAGAAGCACATTGCGAATAGTTTCTTCTTCCGCTTTGCTCAAGATCTGTTTTTCCACATTATCAATATCCAGATTGATATGGTTGATAATCGGATAGCAATAATTATATAGCTTGCTTAGTATCTTGAAAAAGATAGTCAGGGCATCGTCTTTTTCTATGGTCGATCTGGTCAAGGGATCAGTTTGACAGAGGTTGAAAAAGTCCACCAAGGGTTTTAGTCGCCCGTCGTGGCAGACTATTAGTTGTTTTTTGCTGACAAAGATATCCAACTCCGACGGCTCGATTGTCCCCACCTCACGATTGTAAACCGGGAACTGCAGGACGATGAAGATGTATTTCTGGCGGTCATTGATTTTCTGCCGCTGCAGAAGTGGAGCGCACTCAGCTATATCAGACGGATCAAATCCAAACTCTTGCCGAAGATATTTCAGATTGTCTTGGTCCGGGTTGGTGATATCTAGCCACAAAGCATGCCTTGTTTTTAATTCTTTTATTTTTGAGAGCATAGTATTTATATTATAACATAAAATTGATAGACTGGTATAGTTTTTATAAATTAAATATGCTAAAATTAATTTAAAGAGCTTAATTTATAAACAGCTTATGGCTTTGGCAAATAAAATTTTTAAAAACAAACCAGAAAAAATAAATTCTGAAGCCTCAGACAAAGAATCAAAGACAGAGATTGATAGTTTGGATTTATCTACAAATGTGCAAAAACAGGAACTTGAACCAGCGTTTGAAGCTAAGAAAGATTATCAACCAGAAAGATCAGCCTCTGTCGAAAGGGACGTGCCGGGCTTAGCTCCCGCGGCCAACCAATCTGCGCCCACCCCGGTAGCTACTACTCAAAAATCTATTGCCCTTCAGAAAATAGAAAATATATTAGAAGAAGACATGGAGGATATTTATTTCCATCTCGATTCCGCCCATCAAAAGCTTTTCAAGGAAGAAGGGGAGCGCGCCGCCAGGCAAATAGAGGGGATTTTGGAAACCGGCAAATCAGTCGCCGTCAAAATTTTAACCGTTATCAAAAAATGGCTACAGTCTATCCCCGGCATTAATAAGTTTTTTCTCGAACAGGAGGCCAAGATAAAAACCGACAAAATCTCCAAAATTAACAATTCAGAGTCCCCAAAATAATTTATTATGGGCTTTGATAATATCGCCCCCACTATATTAAAAGTCCTCCTCGTCCCCGGCATTGTTGTTTTAGTTTTGCTGTCGGGCCTTTTCTTGATCCGCAAAATTCTTCGTGCCGGCGTTAGTTTGCCTCACGCTTTTTCCAAGGTAATTTTACGGGTTGGCCTGCCAAAAGAAATAAATATCGAAGATGCCAGAAAAGACATCACCCGCGAGCAGGTAATTGAAAAAATATCTCAAGCTGAAGAGTTGTTTGCCTCCATCGGCGGGCTACACGTCAGCCATGGCCTGAATAATTTTCTTTTTGGCCGACACGATCATCTTTCTTTTGAGATAGTCGCCCTCGATGGCAAGATAAACTTTTTTGTGGCCACTCCGAATTACCTCCGCCGCTATATTGAACAACAGATTCACGCCCAATATCCACACGCCCAGATTGAAGAGGTCGAGGACTACAATATTTTTCGCCCCCAGGGTACCGTCGCCGGAGCACACCTGCAGTTCGGCCGTTCTTATATTTTTCCTCTCAAAACTTTCCGCAAGATGGACTCTGACCCGCTCGATGCCGTCACCAACTCATTGAGCAAACTCAGTGATTTTGATGGCGCGTCTATCCAGATAATAGTTCGTTCAGCTTCAAAGGGTTGGCGGTCATCGAGCCTCTCGGTGGTCAAGGAAATGCAAAAAGGGAAAACCATAAACCAAGCCCTTAGTGCAGCCGGTGCCGTTTCTGGGCTTGGCCGTTTTGGCGCTGCCACCTGGGGTATTTTAAAAGAATTTACTGTCGCAGGCACCTCGGGCAAAACTCAAGAACAAAAACAAAAAGAGCAGGAAGCTAAAGGCTATATTACCCCCCACAAGCTTTCCGCCATGGAAGAAGAGACCGCCAAAGGCATTGAAGAAAAAGCATCCAAGGCAGGTTTGGATATAAATATCCGCATAATCACCTCAGCCACTGATCACGCAACCGCCGCCTCTCTTTTGGACAGCATTTTAAATTCTTTTTCCCAGTTCAATGTCTATGAATACGGCAATAAATTTATTATCAAAAAACACACCAAGATTGACAATTTGGTTAGGGACTTTATTTATCGCAACTTTGAGCCCAAACACAAATTGATTGTCAATGCTGAAGAGTTGGCTTCTATTTTTCACTTTCCTCTGCCCACCTGTGAGACGCCGAACATCAACTGGCTTCACAGCCGCAAAGCTGCTCCGCCGGTAGAAATGCCGAGGGATGGTTTGATTCTTGGTAAAAATATTTATCGTGGTGAGGAAAAAGTCGTCCGCATCAAAGACGCTGATCGTCGCCGCCACGTCTATATTATTGGTATGACTGGCGTGGGTAAATCAGTGCTCATGGAAAATATGATCAAGCAGGATATTGAAAGCGGCAAGGGCGTCTGTGTTATAGACCCGCATGGCGGCCTGGCCGAGAAAGCTCTAGAGTTTGTGCCGCCAGAGCGAGTTGAAGACGTTATTTATTTCAACCCGGCTGACATTGAAAGGCCAGTTGGTCTGAATATGCTCGAGGCCGACACTGTCGAAGAAATGGATTTTGTCACGCAGGAGATGGTCCAGATTTTCTATAAATTAGTCACTGACCCGGCCATGATCGGTCCGATGTTCGAGCACAATATGCGCAATGCCATGTTCACCCTCATGGCCGACAAGGAAAACCCCGGTACTATGGCCGAGATCCCGCGCATCTTTACTGATGAAGCTTTCCAGCGCTACAAACTGCAGTTTGTGACTGACCCGATGGTCAGAGCTTTTTGGGAAAAAGAAATGGCCAAGACTTCTGATTTTCACAAATCAGAGATGCTCGGTTATTTAATCTCCAAAGTCGGTCGTTTCGTGGAAAACGAGATGATCCGCAATATTATTGGCCAGCCCAAGTCCGGTTTTGATTTCAAGGATGTCATGAATAAAAGTAAGATTCTCATTATCAATCTCTCCAAAGGTCAAGTCGGTGAAGTCAACAGTAATTTGCTCGGCCTGATTGCTGTTTCTAAGCTCCAGATGGCGGCCTTTTCTCGGGCCAACCTGCCAGAAAGCGAGAGAAAAGATTTTTACCTATATATTGATGAGTTTCAAAATTATGTGACCGATTCTATTGCCACTATTTTGGCTGAAGCCAGGAAATATAAACTAAACCTTATTATGGCACATCAGTATATTGGCCAGTTGGTCAATAATCAGGACACGCGTATCCGCGATGCCGTTTTTGGCAATGCCGGCACCATTATCTCTTTCCGGGTTGGCGTCGAGGATGCTGAGACTATGGCCAAGCAGTTTGCCCCAGTTTTTGGCGAGTATGATGTGATGAATATCGAAAAATACAATGCCTATATCCGGCTTCTGATCGACAATACCGCTTCCCGTGCTTTCAATATGGCCTGTTATCCGCCAGCAGAAGGGGATTTAGCCCTAGCTGGCAAAATAAAAGAACTCTCCCGCCTCAAATATGGCCGCGAACGCTCGGTTGTTTCCTCCGAGATCATGGAGCACTCTCGTCTGGGTGAAGCCAGTCGCGAAGCCAGGCCACAACTGTCAGAAAGCAGTTTATAATATTCAAAAGACAAATTAAAAACTGCCCATTTTACTGGGCAGTTTTATTGTTCATAACTATTTTACATTAGCAAATTTTGTGGCCTTGAGTTGGCCATTAAATTTCATTACTTTTCTGGTTATAAATTCTACTTTACCTTCTTTGACCGCGTATATTGTGTCATCGCCACCCTTTCTGGTGTTGAGCCCCGGATGTATTTTTGCCCCTCTTTGACGGACCAAAATATCGCCGGATTTTACTTTCTCACCAGCCGTAGCTTTGACGCCGAGTCTCTTTGATACGGAATCTCGTCCCAATTTTGTTGAGCCGCCTGCTTTTCGATGTGCCATATAGGTATTTAATGGTTATTATTTATTAAGAAATAGTATATCAAATATTCTGTCCCTGTCAAATTTCCTAAAAAGGATTATTCTTTATATCTGTCATTTCTAGGGCTTGTTTCTTTGCTTCATCGGCATTTTTTATTTTTTCCCAAAGTTTCATATCCACAACTTTTACTGCCACTTGCCCTTTTATTCTTGATAAAACATTGATATCACCAAGACACTGGTATAGGTTGTTATACAAGAAAAAAATACAGACCAAGATTGCGATAATAACAATAAAAGTCGTTGTCCACTCCAATCGGGAGATGATTGCCGTTGTTATTTTATGGGTATTTTTTTTATCCATATATATTTATTTCCAATAGGTGATAGCGGAAATATTTACCGACAAAATATGTTCTTCTACGATCACTTCTTCTGCTTTCCCGTCTTTTGCTGTTTGTTGGCCAGCTTTTTTCGTGTAGTTTACTGTTCCAGAAGAATTTATTCTTATTCTATTTATATTTATATAATAATTGATTTTTTCCAAGCTATTTATATAATTCATTGTGTTATGGAGACCGCCATTCAGCCTTATCTCCACTGGTACTATTTTTGCTCCCCCAGGGGCTTCACCGCTATCATTATTAAAAAGAATTTCCTGCTCTATCCCATTTTCGGTAGCTATTCTTTCTAGGTCAGTAATAAATTTTAATTCTTCGCCCTTTTTTAAAAAGGGTTCACCGAGCGCTTCTAAGTTTTTTTCTACATAATTTAGATTTTTTTGGTTTGTGGTGATGTTTTGCCCGAGAGCCAGGAGATCTTTTAGATTGTTTTTTTCGGCACTAATCAGAAGCTTGTCTTTTTTTATTTGGTTAGCCGCTGGAGCAATAACAAAAAATATCAGCATCAAGCCGATGAAGATCAAAGTACCGATTATAAGATAATATTTTTTATGCATAAATCCGATTTATTTCATCGTTGCCTCTATCGAGAAATCTATATTGTTGCGCCGCAACAAGTTTGACACCGGTGACTTGATGTCCGCCACCAATGCAGAATTTCTCAAATTATCCTCAAGTTTTAAATAATCCGCCCTACTCTCTGCCAGGCCATATAGCATTATTTTTTTATTTTCTTTACTTAGTTCCAGAGAGTTTATTTTTATATTTTCTGGCACTAGTGCTATCACATCTTTCAATAAGACAGACCACTTCAAATAATCTTTTTGTAATTCTATTATTTGCCCCATTTTTTTATTTATCTCATCTACCGCATTCTCATCGGTTGTCGGAGCGTATTTGGCCATATTTTCTATTCGATAATTCAGATATTTTTGGCCAAAGAAAAAAACTATAGCTATCAACACTACCACCACAAATATTGCCAGGACGCTGTTGGCCACCTCGGCAGCCAGCATGTCTTTTTTTATTTGTTCTTTTTCTTTTTCGCTAAGCAGGTTTAGTCTAATCATTTTTTTCTAAGTAGTTTCTAAGGGCCAGCCCAATAGCCGTTGTATATGATAATAACCCTTCCCTTTTTTCTGGTTTTGTTTCTATATTTTTCAATGGGTCACCATATTCCACTTTCCGACCAAGCCTATCTTCAAGTATTCCGTCAAGATTAAACATATTGGCTCCGCCTCCGCACAAAACAATCTCCAGACTGCTGGTATCTTTACCAAAATGGGTTTGATAAAAATTATCAGCATTTATTATTTCATTTATCAATTCATCGATGTTGTTGTTTATAATCTTTAATACCGCCCCCTTGCACCTCTTGGGGTTTGTGCCACAAATTATCTTTGCCTTTTCAGCCTCGTCTTCGCTCAGCGACAACTCTCTTGATATTTTGTCAGTAATATTTTTGCCCGATATTTTGTTGAGGTTGTTGGTAAACTGGATAAAGCCCTCATCAACCAAAATCAGGCTGGTTCTTGTCGCACCGAAATCAACAATTATTTTTGGGGGATAATCACGATTTTTGTTTTTGGGGCTATCTTTTTTGTTTATTAGCTTTGATAGCCAATTGATATCTTTTGTCTTGTTTTCCTCGGCCAAAACACTCCTAGCTATTGCTTGGGCCTCTATTTCCAAAGCAGCAACACCCACTCCGGCCATTTTGCAAACATTAGTGTATTCTTCGGCTACCGATTGTGGCACCACACCTACTAAAAATTTTTTATTTTTTTGGTCTTCATTATTACCTTGCCAGTCCATTTGCACATCTTCAGACGATATGGGCATATGCCTCGGCAGCTCCTCCCTGATAGTTTCTTTCACGGGCTGATTTTTTTCAGGGATCTCTATGACTTTTATAAAAGTTTTGGTCTCGGGCAACGACAAAACAGCATACTTGCTGGTAAATTTTTTTTCTGATTTTTCCAGAATTTTTTTTATTATTTCTGCCACTCCCTCTTCATTTTTTATCTCCCCATCTTCTATATAGCCCAAAGGCACAGCGGCTGAGCCCATCGCCCTTATATATTTTTTCCCAGCCCTTATCCCTATTTCTATTGCTTTTATAGACAAATCAGAGATGTCTAGGCCAAATATTTTTTTTGGTGAACCAATAAGGCGCATATTTTATTTTTCTGTCACCTCTTCCCACTTCAAAAATCTATATTCTCCGGTTGTGGGAAAGCTGGGCGGCGGATTATAATTTAAATTTGGGTCATAAATAGTTTCAGTATTGCGGTAGCCGGAGACGGTATTGCCACCAGCGTCAACCCATGACCAAGTCCAGATATTGTTTGTTATAATTGAGCCGTAGATTGTTATATTATTTCTCGATATATAATTTCTGGCGTTGGCTGGTACGGGGCGGGCACAGCCATTGCCATAACAGTAGTGCTTTCTGTATATCCGTCCCTTTTGGGCGAGCATAGCCGCATCTATTTCCAAAACATCGGGAGCAGCATAAAGAGGAATTATAATATCTGACTGGGAAACCAGTCCAAGGGTATTAGTATTGTCCCTAGAGACGTAAGTCAAATTTCCATTAATTCTTATTTTTGTTGTTTTGCCAGACTCTGGGAATTTGGCCGAGGCCAAAGTTGTTCTACCCTTTATCACCCCATTCACCCAAACATCGTCTTCTACAAAAATTATACCACAATTATTTGGTATCGCGTAGTTTCCCTCAAACTCTTCTCTCTCAAAATCATCAGTATCACGTATCCAGCCATTTCCATCATAACCCCAAACAGGATTTTCTACTTTTGTCACCCTATAAACATCAAAAGTGCCATTATCTTTGAATACAAAATGATAGCCCAAACCTCTTTGGGGCCAATAGCAGTCTGCCTTTGGCGCGCAACTCACTGTTTGTGATAGGGTCATTAGATTCCTAAGATCGATGGTCATGGCATTAAAATCTACATTATCACCAGGATATTGCCATAAATTTTTATCACCACCCTCTCCCCAGACTCCACTGCACGTACAGCCATCCGGATTTACCCAACTGCAGTCTGGCGCAAGGGTATTACAGTTTGATTGAGTACAACCATGTTCACTACCGCAGATATAGGTTTCCTTTCGCGAAGAAGTTGTGTTATCATTTTGTCCGTCCATCCTTATCCCGCCGTTAGAGTGTACTGGCCCATGCAATGTTTCATTTTCTCCAAACCAGGCATTGGAGTTGGTCAGAAAAGCATAGGTTGACAAGGACTGCTTGCCATATTTCACTCTTATTTTTCTCTTCACATCTGGATCATTGTCCATATAGCCCGTCGACTCTATTGTTACAGCGTTGGAACAATCAACTTCCGGTGCCGTTATATTCAATTCATATTTTCCCACAACATTGCCAAGATTATCTTTATAATCATGTATATATGGGCCCTCTTCTCCTGTCCCGTCCTGATAATCGCTCGGCGCGTGTATCAAATGCCATCTATAATAATTTACCCCAGCCTCCGCCGCCGCCAAGGCTTTTTGCCAATTTATTTTTTTTAACCCAAGTTTGTGTTGCGAAGAAATAATGCCCGCAATACCGATCGCCACTACTGTGAAAAGGGTAGTAAAAACCAAGGCCATTATCAACATGCCGCCCCTCTGGTTTTTTATGAGATTATTTTTTTGCATGGGGAGATGATTAGCAATAAACAATTAACAATTCGCAGTGGCCACATTATTTTTATTAATTGTCCGCTGTTTGTTATTATTATATCATATTTTTCTTTGTGTTATAATATTTATATAAATTAATATTATAAAAATATTATTATGGCCGCACAAAAAATTATTTTAGTTGTTGCGCCGAGCGGCTTTCAAGATGACGAGTATCGCCTCACCAGAGAAGAGTTGGAGCATGCGCATCACGATATTGTTGTCGCCAGTGTCAAGATTGATCAGGCCATAGGCAAGTTTGGCAGTAATATCAGTGTTGATTTGGCCCTTTCCGATCTCAACCTAGATGACTGCACAGCGCTGGTATTTATTGGCGGACCAGGCGCCGAGATTTATAAAACCGATCCCGTTGCTCTAGATTTAGTGAGCCGAGCAATGGCGAAAAATAAAATTTTAGGAGCTATTTGTATTGCCCCACTTATTTTTGCCCACGCCGGTATTCTTGATGGCAAAAAAGCCACTGTCTGGACTGATGAAGGCGTCAATTCAACAGCTAGAGAATTAGAGCAATTTGGCGCGATATATACTGGCGAAGCCGTGGCTATTGATGGACAAATTATTACTGCCGACGGCCCTTCGTCTGCCTCAGCTTTTGGCCGGGCCATTGTCAAAGCCCTGGCCGTCATATAATTGATATAAAAAATAAAACCGCCAGATAGACATTTTGACCCAGTTTTTCTAGCGGTTTTTGGTTCCCAAAACAGTCTTGGGGTTTAAAGAATCCACTCATCTGCTTGCGCGAGATGTGGATATTTTTTTTTCAGCTCTTCGGCGCCGTTTTCTCCGCCCTCATTTTTGGGCAATATTTTTTTGGGCGCAGTAATAGCGGCAATACAAAGCATGAGCGCGAGGTTACTTGCAGTCGTGGCTACTTTTGCGATTTCATTTGCAGTACTCATAATAAGCCTCTCTCGTTTTTATTTGGGGTTTTATTTTAGTAGAGCCGACAGGATTTGAACCTGCGTGATCCTGAATGTTTGTCAGGTGCCTAGCCGCTCAGCCACAGCTCTGGTAGTTGTTGGTGGATAGGGGTAAAACTAAAAAAGAAAGAACCCAGACTGAGCATAGAACCTAGTCCAAAAGGAAATCATTTTGTAGTTTTTAGTATGGCATTGCTTCTGGCGGGGTTTTTATACCCTGGTCATTTTTTAGGGTGGACTCCTGATTTTTGAGGATAGCTCTAGACAAAAAGGCAATATTCACCATTTTCTTCGCCATCTTGTTTCCCTGGTCTTATAACTGGCAACAATAAAAATGACATTTGAGCCGGTCTTGCCTCTTGGGCTAGAATGGCGACATATTTTTCCACATTGGCAAGCTCTCTCCTGAGCTCCTTAGCCGCTTGTGGTTGTTGCCCACGACGATGATTTCCTAGCACTCGAAGATAACTAAGGCGCAGCTCGTTGAGTCTTAATTTTAAAGCACTAAGAGCGGTTAGGTCAGACCACATAAGGCCTCCTTTGTTTTTTTGTTAATTTTTGTTTTTGGGCCAATACCTTAATATAAAGCTTTTTCTCGGCCCAGTTATGGATTTTTGTTTTTAATTTTTATAGCTGTTCGTGGTTGACGAAACAAAAAATCGGACCTTTTTATTGCCCGATTTTAGGTTATAATTAAAGCTTCTCTAACCCAAAAATCAGGCCAGTCCGATCAACAAAATAATAGCAATAATCAAACCAAAGATATTGGTGCTCATGAGGATGTTGATTTGTTTTGCTATCTTATTCATAGATTGTAGTTTTATTATACTAAATTTTTATAATTGGTCAAGCAAATATTTTTTTAGCTAAAATAAGCAATGTTTTTAAATTTTGAATTAAAAATTAAAATTATTATATTTTTATCCACAGTTAGCCAAAGTTGACTTTCGCGAAAAGTTATTCTACAATAACAAGCACATATGAATACAAAATTATCCAACCATATCAGCTGGAATTTGGCCATCATTAAGAAGGTCTATTTTGACATGGCTTATTTCCGGGGATAATTACGTTCGAATTAATACAAAAATCACAATCCCCGGTCACAAAGCCGGGGATTTAAAATTTAAAAATCAAAAAATAAACTGGAGGGAGGTGAAGCTTATGCCATATCATTTTTATCGCGGCTATGATGATTGCGATCCGCCAACCGAATGAGCTTTTATCAAATTGGATTATTTAAACCGGAGGTATGGATGTGCAAGATTTCGTATCGTAGGACCAAGCGCAGTAGAAGCGAGCATCGTGGCAACCCAAGAGGCAAAAAACGCCAGCGCAAGCGAGCCAAAAATGATTATTCACTCGCTCGACGGGAAGAAGCCTCACGGTTAGCGGTTCAAAAACAAAAAAGGAAAAAAAATGGGCACAAATGATTTATCCGAACTTGGCAATACTTCTAGACTAGGCGCACTCGGGCAGGAAAAGATTGTCGAAGAAAAAAGAGCTGACACAGTATCAACCTCTGCAGATCATGTTGGGTCAGAGCTGGGCGACCCAACCAGCTTGCCATTTGCTATCAATCCGCTTCGTCGTGACCATCGAGGCCACCGGAGGGGGCTTTTCTAAAAAGGGGAGATCAATTTTCGAGGAGCCGGTTTTTATAACCAGCTCCTTTTTTATTTTATTTATAAAATGTTATAATCAATTTATATGAAAGTCCCTCCACTCATAAAAAAAATTGAATCAGCTGGATTACTTGGTCGCGGTTGTGGTACTTTTCCTTCCTATCAAAAATGGCTGGCGGTTTTGAATGCGCCAGGCAGAGAAAAATATATTGTGGCCAACTGTTCTGAATCTGAGCCTGGCATTTTTAAAGATGAATTTATTTTAGACCGCTATCCAGAGCGCCTGATTGATGGCATTCTTCTCGCCATGAAAGCTCTTGGAGCCAAAAAGGGTTTTATTTATCTCAATCCCAAATATTATCAAAAGTTCCGCAAAAAATTGATGCTATTCATCGGCGCCAATAATATCGAACTTTTCGCCAAGCCAGCCGCTGATTATATTGGCGGCGAAGAAACCGCCGCCCTAAACTTGATGGAGGGTGCTCGTGAAGAAGCGCGTCTGCGTCCTCCCTATGTCACCGCCGCTGGTCTTTTCGGTCGGCCCACACTAGTGAATAATTGTGAAACTTTTTATGACGTTTCTTTGATAAATGAAGGTTTGTACCAACATGAAAGATTTTTTTGTATCAGCGGCGATGAATTTCCGAGAAACGTTTATTCTTTCCCCGAAAAATTCACTGTCAAAGAAGCACTTTTAAAAAGTGGCCATTATCCCAGATTTCCGTTTTTTGTTCAGCTCGGAGGTGCTATGGCTGGAGCTTGTCTACGTGATAACCAACTTGATATCCCCATTCAGCATTATTCTGGCCTGATCATCCACCGCCTGGATACCGATGAGAAAAAATTGTTTGACTACTGGCTGTCATTTTTCATGCGCGAATCCTGCGGCAAGTGCGTGCCTTGCCGGGAAGGGACTTATCGGCTTTATGAGTTATTCCAAAAAGATGAAGTCGGCAGCCAATTATTTTGGGACATTATCAATTCCATGCAAAAAACCACCATTTGCTCCCTTGGTAAATTTGCGCCCACGGCAATTGCTAGTTATCTAAACAACATCAAAAGATTAAAAAGTAATTAATCTCCATGCCAGCCAACTCTATACTTATCAATAATAAAAATTACTCATTCCGACCGGGCCAGACCATCCTAGATGTCTGTTTGGATAATAATATTTTTATCCCCGCTCTCTGCAAACATCCAGATTTGTCTATTCAGGGCAAATGTCGAGTTTGTTTGGTGGAAATTAAAGGTAGGGGACTAGCCACTTCGTGCTCTACCCCAGCTGAGAATGGCATGGTTATTAATACTAATAGCGAAGAAGTCGCCAAAGCTAGGCAGACCAACCTAGAGATGATCTATGCCGAGCACATAGAAAAATGTGGCAGCTGTATTCAGGAGCACAATTGCGCCTTGAAAAGATATGCGGCTCGCTTCGGTTTGAGCCTGACGCGCTTTCATGACAGAAAATCATCAAGTCCTATCTGGCAGCTCGGTGCTTTTTCCTCATCCGAGATCAAAAAAAGGCGCCAGCTTATTGATAAAAATTTTAAAGGAAAAAAAGAAAAAACTTTTCGGCAAAATCAGCTCGAAACGCAAAGTTCCGGCTTTGTCGAATTTGATAGTACCAAATGTATTGATTGCGGTATCTGCACCGAAGTCTGCCGTGACAAGCAGACAGTTGATTTTTATGAAACTGTTGGCAAGGGATACCAGACGCAAACCAAACCGACTGATGATGAATCCAAAGATTGTGTTTATTGCGGTCAATGTATTGTCCACTGCCCTGTCGGAGCTATTCAGGGCGTGCCTCATTGGCCAAAAGTGGAGGAATTATTAAAAAATAAAAAAAAGCATGGTAAATTAATTGTTGGCCAAATTGCCCCTTCCATCCGTGTTAGTATTGGAGAGGAATTTGGTCTACCTTATGGCCAAGTAGTCACCGGTCAGTTGTCTGCCAGCCTGAAAAAACTAGGTTTTGATGCCGCCTTTGACGTGACCGTTGGCGCTGATTTTACCACTTACGAAGAAGCACGCGAATTACTCCATTGGTTGGGAAAAGGCAAACCTCGCCCCATGATTACTTCTTGTTGTCCCGGCTGGGTGAAATTCTGTGAATTTTATTTTCCTGAATTTGTTTCTCATTTGACCAGCACTCGTTCCCCCGAAATAATTTCCGGCGTTTTGGCCAAAACCCATTGGGCCAAAATAAAGAAAGTAAAACCCGAGGACATTATCGTCGTTTCTATTATGCCCTGCACAGCCAAAAAGCAGGAAATCGGTCTTTTGCGCCACCGACTGCCAAATGGCCTGCCCGCTGTTGACTATATTCTGACTACGCGCGAATACGCCTATCTTTTAAAGCGCAAAAAAATTGATTTTCCAAGTCTTCCATCTCGGCCCATGGACAATCCCTTGGGTGTTTCCTCGGGCGCTGGTGTTATTTATGGCGCTTCTGGTGGCGTCATGGAGTCAGCTCTACGCACTGCCGAATATTTTCTAAGTCTGAAAAAATCTGGTCGCGAACTACAAGAAATAATTCTTGGGACCAAGGGCCAGTGCCGCAATCTCAAAACCCCGCTAAATTCAAAAAGGATTGAATTTAAAGATGTCCGCGGTGATCAGGGCATCAAAGAAGCAGCCGTAAATCTGGCTGGCACGAAATTAAAAGTCGCCGTGGTCAATGGCCTAGGTAATGCTCGCCGTATTTTAGAATCTATCCGCGACAAAAAAGCCAAATACGATTACATTGAAATCATGGCCTGCCCCGGCGGCTGTATTGGCGGAGGCGGCCAGCCAGTACCAGTTTCCGCCGCCATCAGGAAAAAAAGAGCCGCCGCTCTTTATGAAGTCGACCGCCAATTGCCAGTTCACTCTGCTCACACCAATGAGCTTTTACTCAAAACTTATTGTAGTTATTTTCAGGGCGATGAAAAATTAATTGAAGAACTCCTGCATTGCCGTTATGAAATTAATCCTCGTTCCGGTTACCAAGTAGCCAAAAGTTAGTCTGGCCATAAAGCCCGCTTTCTAGCGGGTTTTTTTAAATAGGTCTTTTATGCTAAAATAAATAAGTAAATGATTATCAAATAAATCGTTTGTTTTATGGACAAAAATTTAAAATTG
This sequence comes from Candidatus Kuenenbacteria bacterium, assembly GCA_012797775.1. Classification (NCBI taxonomy): domain Bacteria; phylum Candidatus Kueneniibacteriota; species Candidatus Kuenenbacteria bacterium. The sequence goes on from JAAZOM010000023.1 coordinate 27,700, forward strand.
GAAGTTCTCAAACAGATTTCCGCGCTCGCTTCAGCTGGTTTTGGTCTGGTAGCGGCTTTGGCTTGGAATGAAGCGATTCAAAAATTGTTTGAGGCCATCTTTGGCAAGCAGTCCAATTTAATTGCTATGTTTGCCTATGCCGTTTTTATTACCATTATCGTCGTAGTGATCTCTATGCAGCTCGGCAAAATGACCAACCGTCTGACCAAAGACAACGGGCAAAAATAAAATTAGCTGTTTTATAATTAACCTGTTATGAAATTAAAAAATTTTTCTGCTCTCAAAAATATTCAGGGCAAGCGTATTTTGGTGCGTTGTGATTTTGATGTGCCCCTTAAGAATGGGAAAATAATTGACGACAGCCGGCTAAGAGCATGTTTGCCGACAATTAAATTTTTACTCAAAAAAAGCGCAAAAGTTATTTTAATTGGCCACCTTGGGCGACCGCAGGGTAAATTTTCACCAGAACTAAGTTTGGTGCCAGTGCAAAAACACCTAGAAAAACTGTTAAAGCAAAAAATTACTTTTATTCCCATCGAGCGTTATGTTGGCGAAGCGGCCAAGAAAAAAGTTAGACAGCTAAAAACTGGCCAGCTCGCCATGCTGGAGAATCTGCGTTTCTCTGATCGCGAAGAACTAAATTGCCGTCGTTTTGCCAAGTCATTGGCCGGCTTAGCCGATATTTATATTAATGAAGCTTTCGCTGTCAGCCATCGTGCGGCCTCCTCCGTCTCCGCCATCAGGGAATATCTGCCGGTCTATTCCGGCTTACACTTGGACGAGGAGATTGAAAAATTATCCATTACTCTTAAAAAACCAACTCATCCTCTAACTTTGATTATTGGCGGGGCCAAGATTGAGACCAAATTGCCAGTAATCAAACAATTTATTGATAAGGCTGAGCATATTCTGATCGGCGGCGCTGTGGCTAATGATTTTTTCAAAGGGCTTGGCTATGAAGTCGGCACTTCTCTTATTGACGAAGAATATATCAAAGATGCCAACACTATTCTGGAAAAAATTGCTCATTCCCAAACAAAATTGATCCTGCCGCTAGATATTAAAGTCGCCAATGGTAAAAAGGCAATCACGAGAGAGCCACACGCTGTTTTGTCTGATGAAATGATTTTAGACATTGGTCCGAAGACCACCAAACTTTATCAAGATATTATTCGCCAATCCAAAATGATTATCTGGAATGGGCCTATGGGCAAATTTGAAGATCCGCGATTTGCCTCAGGCACCAGGCTGATTACCGAGGGTGTTTTAAAATCGAACGCCAAATCTCTGATTGGTGGCGGCGAAACTGGAGAGATTTTCAAAAATAAAAAATTACCACAGCATATTTTTATTTCAGTCGGCGGCGGCGCCATGCTCGATTTTTTGGCCGGCAAAAAATTACCCGGTTTAAATTAAATATTATGGATTCTCAAATTAAGAAAATATTAGCTCGGGAAATTTTGGATTCCCGTGGCGATCCCACCATTGAAGTATCTGTTACTTTGGAAAATGGCCTTACTCGCGTTGCCTCTGTACCATCTGGCGCTTCGACTGGCATTCACGAGGCAGTGGAATTGCGCGATGGTGACAAAAAGCGTTACGGTGGCAAAGGTGTCCTCCGAGCTGTCAAAAATGTCAACGAAAAAATCAATAAATTTCTGACTGGCTTTGACGTGCTCGACCAAGAGAAGATTGATCAGAAAATGATTGATATGGACGGCAGTGCCAATAAAGAAAATCTGGGTGCTAATGCCATGCTTGGAGTCTCCCTCTCCATAGCCAGAACCGCCGCCACTTTCAAAAATATTCCTCTTTATCAATATTTGCGCCATGTTTTCAATCTTAAAAATCGGCCTAGCTTGCCCATCCCACTGTTTAATGTCTTTAATGGTGGCAAACATGCCGATACCAATTTAGACTTTCAGGAGTTTCATATTATCCCCATAATGAATACCAGCTTCAAAGAGCGCTTGCGCAGCGGTTCGGAAATTTTTCATGCTATGGCGGCCGTTTTGAAAAATTACGGGCTAGATATAGATGTGGGCAACGAGGGTGGTTATGCTCCAAACATTGATTCTTCGGTCAAGGCGGTTGAATATATTATGGAGAGTATTGATCAGGCCGGCTACAAAGCTGGTAAAGAAGTAGTTTTGGGCATGGATGCCGGCGCCTCGAGTTTTTACCTGCCCAAAGAACGTCTTTATAACTTTAGTTTGGATGAGTCATTTCTAGAATCCGACCAGCTTATTTATCTTTACCATGAGTGGTTTAAAAAATACCCATTTATTTTAATTGAGGACCCATTGGCCGAAGACGACTGGCACGCTTGGCAAAAAATGACCAAGGAATTCTCGGGATTAAAGCTCACCATACATAACTACCGCCTTGATGACAAAAAATTTATCAAATTACATGAAAAAAATCTTCGCCCGATCATTGTTGGTGATGATTTATTTACTACCAATACTGGGCGTCTTGGGGAGGGGATAAAGCTAGGCGTGGCCAATGCCGTGATCGTCAAACCCAATCAAATCGGCACCCTAACTGAAACAATTAAGTTTGCTCGTTTGGCCCAAAACAACGATTATCAGCTGGTAGTTTCTCATCGTTCCGGAGAGACATTTGATGATTTTATAGCTGATTTATCTGTGGCCCTCGGCGCCGAATTTATAAAGGCGGGCGCTCCTTCGCGAGGCGAGCGTGTTACCAAATACAACCGTTTATTAAAGATTGAAGAAGAACTAACCTAGTTTATGGCTTCAAAAATTATCAAAAACCAATATTTTCCAGCCGCCCTCGTTATCCTTGATGGTTATGGCTTGGCGCCCTCTGGCGCAGGCAACGCTGTCCGGCTGGCGAATACGCCTTTTTTGAATAAAATATTTTCCAGTTATCCCTACACAGAATTGCGCGCTGCCGGCGAGTCGGTCGGTTTATTCCCCGGCGCCACTGGCAATTCTGAAGCTGGACACTTGAATTTGGGAGCCGGTCGAGTTGTCTGGCAGGACTTAGTTTCTATTTCTCATTCTATCGAAGATGGTACTTTTTTCAAAAACGCCGCTTTTCTTGAAGCTATCAAACACACAAAAAAAAATAGATCCAACCTGCACATTATGGGTCTCTTGACCGGCAAGAATTCCGCCCATGCCTACCCCGATCACCTAGATGCGCTTATTCGACTGACTCGTGAGCAGGGGGTTAAAAAAGTTTATTTTCATCTTTTTACTGACGGCCGCGACGCTGATAAATATGAAAGCTACAATTTACTGAAAAATATTTTGGCCAAATTAGATTCTAGTAAAGAATTAGTAGCCACCATAATGGGTCGTTTTTATGGTATGGACAGAAAAAAGGAATGGAAGAGGACAGAGTTGGCCTACAACTGCCTGATTGATGGTGGAGCTCGCCAGTGTGAAGGGCCACTTCGTGCCATTGAAGAGGCTTATTCCCGGGGAGAATCAGACGAATTTATCAGCCCAACTATTATCACCCAAAAAGGCAGACCGCTGCCAAGGATAGACGACAATGATTCGGTAATATTTTTTAATGCTCGCTCGGACCGCGCGCGCCAGCTGACAAAGGCATTTGCCCAAAAAAAATTTAATGATGATAATCTTGGCTCTTTTAAGCGCAAAAAGGTTATTAAAAATCTTATTTTTATTGCCATGACGGACTTTGGGCCTGATTTGCCTGGTATCTTGACCGCCTTTCCTTCACCCGATGTCAAAAATACACTACCGATGACCTTAAGGCATCTGCGCCAGCTCTATATCGCCGAAACTGACAAATATGGGCATATGACATATTTTTTTAACGGCGGTTATGCCTCTCCAGTCGGCGGCGAGAATAGGATATTGATTAATTCTCCAGCCGTGGATTCTTATGACCAGACACCAGAGATGTCTGTCGGCGAAATTACCAGTGTAGTTATAAAAAGTGTGGAGAAAAAGATTTATGATTTTTTTGGTATAAATTTTGCCAATCCCGATATGCTTGGCCACACCGGCAATCTGAGCGCCACTATCAAGGGCATTGAATTTATGGACAAATGTGTTAAAAAAATAACAGAGACTCTGGTTTATAAAAACAACGGTCTGTTGTTTTTGGTGGCTGACCATGGTAACGCCGAAGAAATGATTGATATCAAAACCGGCAAGGTTGATACCAAACATTCTGTCAATCCAGTGCCGTTTTGTATTGTCGGGCCCAAGAAGAGAATCAGTTTTATCAAAAAATTAAGGCCCGGCGGCGCCCTATCAGATGTCGCTCCGACTATTCTTTTCTTATTAAAGCAAGACAAGCCAGGTGATATGACTGGCAAAAATTTAGTAGTTTCTTGATTTATGAATATCGTTATCTTCGCTGGCGGGATTGGTACGCGCCTCTGGCCTCTTTCTCGGGCCAATTCTCCAAAACAATTCGATGCTATCTGGGGTGGTAAATCGACCCTGCGTCTGGCAGTGGAGCGCCTACGGCCGACTTTTTCGTGGCAAAATATTTTTATTCAAACTGTCTCGAATTTCCGCTCGGCCGTTGCCGCGCAGATACCCGAATTGCCAGCCAAAAATATTTTTATCGAGCCTGACAGGAGAAATGTCGGTCCAGCGGTTTGTCTCGCTATGTCTCGGCTCCGGCAGTTGGGACAAAATGGACCAGTCGCCATTGTCTGGGCTGATCATTTGGTAAAAAACCCAAACGAGTTTATAAAAAATTTAAAAATAGGGGAAAAACTTATTTTAGAACAACCCAATCGTTTTGTCTTTCTGGCCGAGAAGCCGCGCTTTGCCAATAACAATCTTGGCTGGTTAAGGGCCGGCAAAAAAATGGGTCAGCTTTCCGGGGTCAATTATTTTAGTTTTTTGGGCTGGCAATATCGGCCTGACCAAAAAACCTGTGACCAATTTTTCCGCTCCAGCGATTATTATTGGAATCCCGGCTATTTTATCAGTTCAGTAGATTTTATCTTGTCAGAATATCAGAAATTGGCTCCTAAGATTTATTCCCCAGTTCAAAAAACCCTCTCCGCCAAGAACGTTAGGCAGGTCTTTGAATTTTACAGCCAGGCGCCCAAGATTTCTTTTGATAATTGTTTGATAGAAAAAACAGATTTGCGTGACGCCATCGTGCTGAAAACCGATATGGGCTGGAGCGACCCCGGCACTCTTTATGCGCTCAAAGAAGCCCTGCAAAAAAAGACCACCGACAATGTTATTTCCGGGGCTGTTTTCAATCTTAACACCGAGGATTCCCTAGTGTACAACCTAGAAAAAGGCAAGCTTGTTGCCACCGTTGGTCTCCATGGTATGGTGGTTGTCAATACCAAAGATGCTGTTATCGTTGTCCCCAAGGATAAAGTAAAAGAAGTGACCGAACTGGTCGAGGCCCTGAGCCGCGACGGCTACAAAAAATATCTTTAAATTTTTATGAAAAAAATCATTTTTTATTTTATTATTTTCGTTATCATCGCTGGTTTATTTTTGAGTGGCTGGTTTATTTTTGAAATATTAAATCCCACCAAAGCTGAATCAACCTCTGTTTTTGTTATCCAGCCGGGGGATGGGGTCAATCAGATCAGCTACAATCTAAAAAAACAGGGTGTTATAGACAATTCTTTTGTTTTTGAGACCTATGCTTATCTCAAAGACATTGAGGGCGGTTTTCTGGCCGGGGAATATTCTTTACCTTCCATCATCAACATCAAAAGGTTAGTCGATATTTTGACTACTGGTGAGGCAGTCAATGATTGGGAGCTAAAGGTGATTGAGGGCTACACTATTAAAGATATTGACGAGACTCTTTCCTCTCTCGGCAAATTTAAAAGTGGTGATCTTATTTTGGCAGTGAAAAATATCAACCAAGACTTTCTTTCCACTTATGGTTTTTTGTCAGACAAACCACCAGCGGCTAGCCTAGAGGGTTTTCTCTTCCCAGATACCTATCGTTTTTTTAATTATGCCACCCTGGAAGATGTTATTAGAAAATTACTCAATAATTTTGACAAAAAATTGAGTGAAGAATTACGCACCGAGATAAAAAATCAAGAAAGAAGCGTTTTTGAGGTTATCACCATGGCCTCGATCATTGAAAGGGAAGTTGCTACCGAGAATGATCGCCCCATTGTCGCTGGTATATTTTGGAAAAGGTTGGAATCTGGCATGCCCCTGCAAGCTGACTCCACAGTCAACTATATAACTGGCAAAAATACGCCCGCTGTTTCCGGAGTAGATCTAAAAATTGATTCTCCTTACAATACCTATCTCTATCCCAGCCTGCCACCCGGGCCGATTTGCAATCCCGGGCTTTCGGCTATCAAAGCCGCTATTTATCCCGAGGAATCAGAATATTGGTTTTTTCTTACAGACAAAAATGGCAACGTCCACTATGCCAAAGATTTTGAGGAGCACAAGGCCAACAAAGCCAAATATTTATCCGACTAATTATCCGCTTGACGGCAGAAAGGCATTATAGTATTTTATATTCATGTCCCCTTAAGCAGTAAGCGGCCAATCGCCGCTTTCTCCGCAAGGAGCGTTTTAACGGGCTGCCCCCAAGCCGTTCTGTTATCAAAAAGAACCGCTTAGGGGCTCTTTTTTATTTGACAAGTTTTTCAGCTTTTGCTATAGTATTTTTAACAATCAATTTTGCCATAGACAGCAGGCACCGGCCTATTAGGCCCCTAAGTCCTGCCGAGGTAAATATCTAGCCGATTTCGGTCTATATTTTACTCTGTGGCAAAACCACAGTTTTTTAATTAAATAAATAATAAAATATGCCCAAATCAAGACAGCAAAAAGAAACAGTTTTGAATAATTTGGTCGCCAATTTGAAAAACGCCAAAGGCGTAGCTCTGGCCGCTTTTTCTGGCCTCAAGGTTCAATCTGACCGGGCTTTTCGTGCCAAGCTTTATCAGGAAGGTATAGAATATTCAGTAGTCAAGAAAACTTTACTCAAAAAAGCCTTTGATGAATTGCAGTATCCGGGTAACGAGATTGATAGCCTTAAGGGTAATATCTCTATTGCTATTTCTGGCCAAGACGAGGTGTCTCCAGCCAAGTCCCTAGACGCTTTTGCGAAGGACAATGAAACAATGAAGATGGTTGGTGGTATTTTGGAGAATAAGTGGATCAGTGCTGAAAAAGTAAAATCATTAGCCAAGTTACCCAGCCGCGATCAGCTGATCGCACAGACTGTCGGCACCATCAAGGCCCCAATTTCTGGCTTTGTGAATACCCTCGCCGGCAACTTGAGAGGACTGGTGAATGTTTTGAAGGCTGTCCAGGAAAAGAAATAAATAATTATATTTAGAAAATATTTTTATAAATTAATCATTAAATACGCAAACAGGTATTTATCCCGATTGCGTTAAAGAAAGGCAATATATGTCTGATGAACAAAAAACCGCTGTTGAGGTTCCCGAGAAATTCAAATCAATAGTGGAGACCATTGAAAAAATGTCTGTCTTGGATCTATCCGAATTGGTGAAAATCCTCGAAGACAAATTCGGCGTCTCGGCTGCCGCCCCCATGATGATGGGTGCTATGCCAGCTGCGGCTGGTGCGGCTGGTGCTCCTGCCGAAGAAAAAAGCGAATTTGATGTAGAGCTGACTGCCGCCGGTGAAAACAAAATCGGCGTCATCAAGGTTCTCCGCGAAGTCACTGGCAAGGGCCTGAAAGAAGCCAAGGATATGACCGAGGCTGGTCCAGTCGTAGTCAAGGCTGGCGCCAAGAAAGAGGAAGCTGAAGAGATCAAAAAGAAACTAGAAGAAGCCGGTGCCAAGGTGACTCTGAAATAATCCACACCAATAAAAAACACCCCTCTTGTATTCGGGGTGTTTTTTGTTATTTTGTGTTTATAGTCCCAGCTTATAAACAAACTTTTCTGTCAAAATATAGAGTTCTTTTTCATTGGCGCTGGGGATGGCAGAAATTATTTTGTCCAGATTGTCTCCCAGTATTTGTCTTCGCACCTTGCCTTGTTTGTCTGCTATGGTTATCCTGTTTTTTTCTTTATCCACGAGGTAGAGCAAGTTCAACGCATCGTTGGTATAAATGGTAGTCTGGCTGCTCAGCGGCTCGTAGAGACCAGCTAAGTTGAAGTTTTCTTTTTTGCCCTTGAAAAGCTTACTCACCTCGCCATTGGCGGAGCTGATCCAAACATTGCCATCAACCATTATCGCTGTATTCCCAGACACTGATACCTCTTGCTTCAGCCACGCCGCCGGTGTTTCATAGTTATTATTATTATAGTTTGCGCTATAGATATTTTTTTCTCCAAGAATATAAAGTTTTTTATTATAAATATTTGTGGACACGACCTTGTCGTTTGCCGGCGCGGGCAATATTTTTTTCTGTGGCGCGCCTTGCCCTTTGTCCAGGAAAAACATCTCTGCGCCATCACCATACAATACCAGCTGTCTATTATCAAAAACAGTTGCTTTGCCCAAACCGGCTGCTACACTGGTAGTTTGTGAAATAGAACCATCTTTGGTATTTATTTTATAAACACCCTCGCCACCGGCAAAATAGAGATTGCCCTCAATTATTACCGCGTTGCTGCCAACCGTCACGTTTTCCGGTATTTGGGTAAAGGGGGCGTCCTTATTTATTTTTTCCAAGCGATAAATTTTATTTTTGGCAGCTTCTATTTGCCCCGACAGCTCATTGTAAGCCGCTTTGGCGCCCTCACTATCATCTTTGCCAAGCTCTGCCAAAATTCCTTGCACCTCTTGGAATAATTCTTGAGCCTTATTTTCATCTTTATAGATCAGGGCGGCCTCTATTGAATTTATTTTATCTTTGATTTCGTTTGCTGCTAGCTCTATTTTTTTATTTTCCGCGCTCTCAGCTCTTTTATTGCTGATTATTTTTAGGCTGCCAACAAAAGCCAGGGCGATTATAATGATAAAAATAACCAAACGATATTCTTTGGCGCCAAATTTTTTGAGCCAATTGCCTTGTGTGGCAAAACGGTCTTTGCCAAAACCGAGATTTGCCGTGTGGGTTTCCTCCTTATCTTTTTCCGGGGCTTCTTTGCTCTTGAATTTTTGAGCTGATAGATCTTTTATTTTTTTTATCACATATTGCCAGGCGCTATTGACGGCTGATTTTATTTCCAAGGCAATTTTCTGTACTGTTTGAGCCAAAGAACCCCTCTCTCTTTGCTGTAGGGTACCTGGCGAGTCAAATCCTTGTAGTATATTTACTGGCGCCGCCTCGGCTGTTTCCCTATCGTTTTTATTCGGGCTGATTATTTTGGCCACTATTGTGCTAAAATCAGCCGCCACCTTGTAATCCACCAGTGTATTTTTTAGAAAGGCACAGGCCTGCGTCGGTGCTAGGGTTGTTATGGTTTTTTTGATTTTATCTTCAGCAAAATAATCAAAGATTGTAGCGTTGGAAAACATCACAATGTCATCTTTTTCTAGTTGGCCGGAAATAATCTGGCTCATTATTTTTTTTGGAGTAACTGCTTTTTTGTTTTCACTCTCTGAGCCAGAGATGTCGTGTATTTTTCCATCACGGACCAGCCAGGCTCTCATATTGTTATAACTACTCAAGGCCAACCTATTTTCTTGGATCGTAGCCATGAGCATATTTATTCTCTCTTTCAGCCATTGCCAATTTTTTTGGCTGATCTCCATTATGTTCTCATTAAAATATTGGCAAGTTGTTTCTAGCGCCGCCTCGGAATTTTTAGTCGGGGAGTGATAATAATATTCACTCAACTCCTGGACAATTTGGTTTAATATCGCGGGAACTTTTTTCTCTTTGGATTTTATTTCAGCAATAATAAAAAGTTGTCCAAGCCCACTACCAAGAGAGAGGTCTGTGGGCGCGATATAGACGTGCGAACAGCCGCCACCCTTGGGATTTTTTATAGTCAGCTTGTCCGCCTTGGTTTGGTAGTTCATATTTTATTTTTTAGGAGTATTTATTTATATTTAGTATAGCAATTTTTTGATTTTACAACAAACCTATAATATATTATAATGTTATCATATTCTTAATTCTTTTTTAAGCCAATTTTATTGCCTTTTATGTTGGAAAATCTATTTGGTTCGAAAACTAGAGTCAAGCTTTTAAATCTGTTTTTTGACAATCCCGATAGCTGTTTTTATATCAGGGGCATCAGCCGTGATCTTCGCGAGAACATAAATTCTATCCGCCGTGAAATTATCAATCTGGAAAATATGGAAATCATAAAATCAGTGCCACTGGAGACGCTTGATTTGCCCGAGGACGAATTGGCCAAAGAGACCCAAGAAAAGAGAAAATATTATCAGGTCAACAAAGATCATCTTCTTTATCAGGAGCTTTTGAATCTGATTATGCACGCCCGCGTCTTGGCCGACAAAGCCCTGCTCGATAAAATTAAATTGGAAAAGGGGATTCGACTCTTGGTCCTTAGCGGCATTTTTGTCGGCAATCCTCATGCCAGGACTGACATTCTCATTATGGGCAATGTGGATAAAAACAAAATCAAACGCCTCATGAGCAGCATGGAAAGGAATTTTGAATACCCCTTGCGTTATTCCATTATGAGCCAGCGCGAGTTTGATTACCGCAATTCTATGACTGATAAATTTCTCTTCGAGATAATGGAAAACAAGAAGATTATCGTCGTTGATCGGAGAAAATAATGCCTGATTATTTAAAATATTTTTGGCGAATAAAATATCAAGATATTAAATATTGAATATTCAATATCTGCGTGGTTTCATCTCTGTTCACTCAATTCCCCAATCTTTTCAGTTTATCTTACTAACAAAGCGCTAAGGCAACATAGCGCTTTTATTCTCTAATATGGAAAAGATAAATCTTACCCAATTTATTTCCAATTCCGGTTTGTGCTCTCGGCGTCAGGCCGAGGAGCTGATTCGTAGGGGAGAGGTTAGGGTTAATGGCCGCTTGGCCGTTTTGGGCCTAAAAATTGATCCCCAAAAAGACAAGATAGAAGCTAATGGCCAATTGATCAAACCAGCCGAGAAGAAAGTTTATTATCTAGTCAATAAGCCCATTGGCTATACTTGTACAGTAAAAGATATCCACGCCGAGAAAAAAGTTATTGATCTGGTGCCCCCATTTCCAAGAGTCTGGCCAGTCGGCCGCCTGGACAGAGACAGTCGGGGCTTGATTATCCTCACCAATGATGGAGATTTGACTTACAAATTAACTCATCCCAAGTTTGAGCACCCCAAAGAATATTTGGTTACTCTGAACAAACCAATTACTCCAGAGTTGTTGTTAAAACTAAAACAAGGTGTTAAATTGGAAGAAGGGCTGGCCAAAGTTGATTCTATGAAGCAAGTTAGCCCGACCAAGTTATCAATTACCATTCACCAAGGCTGGAAACGTCAGATCCGTCGCATGGTTGAAGCGGGCGGTTATAAAGTTGTAGATTTAGTTAGGGTGAGAATTGGCAAGATAAAACTGGGGGAATTGAAGGAGGGAAAATACAAAGAATTAAAAGAAGTTTTACCTTGAACAAGGTGAAAGGTCCCGTGGTGAGGGGCGTTTGCGACGGGATCCCTCGCTCCGCTCAGGATAAAATAAATATTTATGAAATTAAGAATTAAAAAATTAAAAACAGAAGCCGTTATCCCACACTACGCTCACCCCGGCGATGTTGGCCTAGATTTATTTTCTTTAGAAGATTATGATTTAAAACCTGGCGAGCGGCATGTTTTTGATTTGGGTTTTGCTTTGGAATTTGAAACCGGCTACGCTGCCATTGTTAAGGATAAAAGCGGTTTACCAAAGAAAGCCGGCTTACACACCATGGGTGGGGTTTTTGACGCCGGATACAGGGGTGAATACAATGTTCAGCTAATCAATCTTGGTCAAGAAACTTATCAAATTAAAGCCGGTGACAAGCTCGCCCAATTGGTTATTTTTCCCGTGGTTATTGCCGATTTGGAAGAAACCGATGAATTGTCGGATTCGGAGAGAGGTGAGGGGAGATTTGGGTCAACAGGCAGATAAAAGTTATGAAACGCGTCATCGCCGCTATTATTAAAAATTCAGGAAACAAATATCTTTTGGTCTCTTCCAAAAGAGATTTTGGTCAATTTAGTCGCTATTATTATCCCCCGGCTGGAAAAGTAGAAGTAGGGGAAAATGATTTTGAGTGTCTGAGAAGAGAATTGCGAGAAGAGCTTGGCTTAGAGCTCTTATCAGTCAAATTCATTACCGAAACACCGGGTGATATTCAGAATCAAACCACGGCTTGGTATGAATGCCATATTGACGACTATGAATTAAAAATAAATGAAGAAGAGTTATCAACGGCTGGCTATTTTAGTTTAGAAGAAATGAGACAATTAGATCTTTGGCCAGCCACTAAAAAGTTTTTTGAGAAATATATTTTAGATTAAAAAATTTAAAATTGTTATTATGCGCACGTACTTAGATATTGTTCAAAAAATTATTACCGAAGGAAAATTGAAGGAAAACCGCACTGGTATTTCTGCCGTCTCCATTGCTGGTGCCATGTTTGAGCACGACATGAGTCTGGGCTTTCCCTTGCTTACTACCAAAAAAGTACCTTTTCGCTTGGTCGCGAGCGAATTGGAATTTTTTATCAAAGGCATTACTGACAAAAAGTGGCTGCAAGACAGGAATAATCATATTTGGGATGAATGGTGCACACCCTTAAAAATTCCTTATGGTCATGATGAAGAAACCAAAAATAAAATGTTGGCCGAGCGCGACCTGGGTACAATTTACGGTTGGGAGTGGCGGCATTTCGGCGCTGAGTACAAAACTTACGACACCGATTATACTGGGCAAGGCGTTGATCAACTCAAAAAAATGGTTGATACCCTAAAAACCGATCCTACTAGCCGGCGGATGTTAGTTTTAGCTTGGAATCCTTTGGATATAAATAAAGCCGTGCCGCCGTATTGTCACTATGGTTTTCAAGTTACGGTTATCGATGGTAAATTAAATCTACTCTGGAACCAGCGTTCAGTGGACACGATGCTCGGATTGCCTTTCAATATTGCCAGTTACGCCCTGCTTTTACACTTGCTCGCGAAAGAAGCCAATTTAAAAGAAGGCAAGTTGGTCGGCTTTCTGGCTGATGTGCATATTTATCAAAATCATCTTGCTGGAGCGAAAGAACAATTATCCCGCGATCCACAAAAGTATCCATTACCGACCATTAAAACCAACAATTTTCAATCAATTTTTGACTGGCAATATACTGACACTGAAGTTATTGGCTATGAGAGTTACCCGACGATAAAATTTGATATTGCTGTGTAGGGGATAATAATCAAGGCCCCTACCTCGCCGGCAGGCGGGCAAGATGCAATTTCCAAATAAGCATCAAGCTCCAAATTCAAAGCACAAAATAAATTTCAAGCATCAATATTCAAATAAATAATTGCTATTCTGAGTTTTGTTGATTGAGTTTTAAAATTAAGATTTATTTAAAAATTAAAAATTAAAAAATTATGAAATTGGTCTTAATGATGGCCATCACCCTCGATGGTAAGATCGCCAAACATTCCACCCAGCTGGCCGACTGGACTTCCCAAGCTGACAAAAAAATATTTGTCGAGGAAACCAAAAATGCCGGCGTGATTATCATGGGTAAAACGACCTATGAAACTATTGGCAAGCCTTTGCCCGGCCGGCTAAATATTGTTTTGGACAAAAATCCGGACACCAGCAAAAATATTGCCGGCTCTTTGGAATATACCAATTTAGCACCCCAAGAATTGCTGGCTGATTTATCTGCCCGTGGTTTTGAGAAAGTTATTCTCGGCGGCGGCGCCACGATCAATGGTTTGTTTCTCAAAGAAAATTTAATCGATGAAATCTGGCTGACTATTGAGCCAAAAATTTTTGGCGAGGGCCTCTCGCTCTTCAAAGACGCGGATGTTGATTTGGAGTTGGAATTATTAGAAGTCAGAAATTTGTACAAAAATGTGATACAAGTCAGATATAAAGTTGCTAAATAGTATGGAAAAGATTTTTATCCAAAATCGCAAAAATCAAAAACTCGCTGTTCTTATCGACCAACCGGAAAATCCCAAGGGCCTAGCTTTTATCATGCATGGACTTGGAGGCCGCAAAGAACAACCACACATAATGACATTTGCCCAGAGTTTCCAAGATGCTGGTTATATCGTAGTTAGATTTGATACCACCAATACTTTCGGTGAAAGCGATGGCAACTATGAAGACGCGACTATTACCAATTATTATCAAGATCTGGAAGACGTTATTAACTGGTCTAGTTCACAAACTTGTTATATAGAACCATTTGTTTTAGTCGGCCACAGCTTGGGCGGCATCAGTATCGCCCTTTATGCTGAAAAATATCCAGCAAGAATCAAAGGACTGGCTCCCATATCAACCGTTGTATCATATGAACTTAGTTGTGCGACCCAGAAATACAAAGAAACAATAGATGAATGGCAGAAAACAGGCTGGCGAGTCACCGAGAGCTCCTCGCAACCTGGCCTGATAAAAAGACTAAAATGGTCTCATATGGTCGATCGGGCTAAATATGATTTATTGCCAGAGGCAAATAAGCTAACAATGCCAGTTTTAATGGCCGTCGGCGATCAAGATGACAGCACCCCGTTGGAGCATCAGAAAATATTATACGACGCCCTCAATTGCCCCAAGGAATTTCATATTATTCCCTGTGCGCCACACACATTCAAGGATCCCAAACACCTTAAAGAGCTGAAAGAAATTTTTGATCAGTGGGTTAAAAAGATTTAGAAACATGTATTATCTCCTCGCCATTTTAATCCTTTGGTTGATCCTCATCCTTGCCGGTGACTGGCTAGCTTGTCGTTCAAAGCTAACCAAAGCCGATTGCCTTATTTGTTTATCTGGCACGCGTGGCCGTATAAAATTCGCTGAAGACAAAATCAAAGCCGTTCAAAAAATATTCACGGCTGGTTATACTAAAAATATTATTTTTACTTCATTTTTTGCGTTTAAGGTAAATGGCGACTATAAACCGATTGGACCAGAAGAAATAAATTATATAAATAAAGCTGTCACTGAAGGGAGAGTTACTCCAGCTTACGCCGAATTAATAATCAAGAATGGTGATTTTAATCTGGGCGCTATTGGTATGCGTGATAGAGCATTATCGGCCGGTATTCCTATGGAAAACACTTTTTTGTGCCCTTGGTCTTTAAATACCAAAGAAGAAGCCCTCGCTGTTTTTGAATTATGTCAATCAAAAGGCTGGCAAAGCGCGATTCTTTTAACTGCTCCTTTTCATCAAAAACGCGCTTATCTTACTTTTAAAGCTTTCGCGCCAACCAATTTTAAGCTTATTAGTTATTCAGCCGAAACGAGTGAATGGCCACGCTTTTTCTGGTTTTTAAAATTAGCAAATTTAAAATTATTTTTTAACGAGACTATTAAAATTATTAAATATAGTCGGCAAAGAAAAAATAAAAAGTAATCGTTCCTTTATCTGTAAATTAGTAAGAGATTAGTAAATTCGTAGATTTATGAAAATTGCTCACCTAATCTGTAAATTTCCCCCCTACCGTGGCGGCATGGGCAATGTCGCATATGAGCAGGTAAAACGCCTGGCCGAAATGGGCCACGAGGTGACGGTTTTTACTTTGGATCAAAAAGAAAAATTAGACCCTCAAACTATTAATTTTAAAATAGAATATTTAAATCCCTTATTACGCCTGGGTAATGGCGGTTTTTGTCCACAGATTATTAAAAAGCTAAAAGACTTTGATGTTATTCAATTACATTATCCATTTTTTGGCGTGCAGGAAGTTTTGTGGCTGGGTAAAAAATTGGGTTTAATTAAAGCCAAATTAGTTATTACTTACCACATGGATGCCAGCTTCGATAATTGGTTTTTGAAATTATTAAGTTTTAAATCATGGTTGATTCGCCGCAGTTTATTCAAAATAGCCAAGCAGGTTTGCTCGGCTTCACTAGATTATGTCAGGCATTCCAAGATAAAAAATATTTACCATAAATACCAAGATAAATTTGTAGAAATTCCTTTTGGGATCAGCCACTCGCCAGATCAAATAAGCCGCGAGAGATTGGAAAAAGTAAAACAGCAAATTCATTGGCAGGGTGGAGAAAAAAATATTTTATTTGTCGGCAATCTGGATCGCGCTCATTATTTCAAAGGTGTTGATATTTTACTAAAAGCATTTTACAAGTTACAGGTTACAAGTTACAAGTTGCTAATTATTGGCGACGGTGATCTCCGTTTCACTTACGAAAAGCAAGCAGAAGAATTAAAAATTTCCGATCGTGTTTATTTTGCCGGTCGTGTTTCTGATGAAGATTTACCTTGTTATTATTATCTTTCTGACGTAGTTGTCCTGCCGTCAATCACCAAAGCCGAGGCTTTTGGACTGGTTTTGGCCGAAGCCGAGAGTTTTGGCAAACCAGTTATCGCTTCCGACTTGCCCGGCGTCAGGAGTGTGGTGGGTGAGGCAGGTTTATTAGCAAAGCCTGGCGATATTGACGATTTGGCTGAAAAGCTTAAAATAATTTTATCCAATGAAAATCTGCGTCAGCAATTTTCTGCTGCCGGTTTGAACCAAGTCAAAGCAAAGTATAATTGGGATGAACATGTTGAAAAACTTAACCAACTATATAAGAAAACGGGGGAGTAGAAGCCAGCCTAACAATTTATTTTTGATGAAGATATTAAATATTGAATATTAAATATTTAATATTCAATATCCTGGTGTTCAAAAAATTGCAGTAATCTAATTAATGGTCCCCTGGTGAATAACTTTTAATATAATATGGTAGATAATAAAAAAATTGGTCTGGCTCTCGGTTCTGGCGGCGCCCGCGGCCTCGCCCACATCGGCGTGATCAAAGTTTTGGAACAAAATAATATTCCTATTGATTTTATCGCCGGCACCAGCATGGGGGCGATCATTGGTGGTGTTTATGCCAGCCACAAGAATATTAAATTAATTGAAGACTCTTTTTTGGCCACCGACTGGAAAAGGTATATCAAGCTAACCAGTGATTTATCTATTTTTTCCGGTGGTCTAGTGGCCGGCGAAAAAATCAAAAATTTTATTCAATCGGAGCTAGAGTGTGCTAAAGAATTTTCTGATTTAAAAATTCCTTTTGCTGCCGTGGCTACCAATATGGAAAATGGCGAACCAGTTACTTTCCGGACCGGCAGCTTGGCTGATGCTATCCGCGCCAGCCTTTCTTTTCCTGGTGTCTTGTCGCCGGCGGAAATCAACGGGCAATTTTTTATTGATGGCGGCGCAGTCAACCCCGTACCGGTTGAGGCTGTCAAAAAAATGGGCGCTGATATTATTATTGCTGTGAATCTGGAAGAAAGGGGTGGTAGTTATTTACATCCAGACAAAGGTAGTAAAAAATTATCCAACAACCTTTACAGTGCCGTACGCATTATGCAAAGAAAGCTAGCCAACTATTGTTGTGTTGGAGCTAGCATCGTTATTAGCCCAGCCGTTGATAAGTATAATTGGATTCAATTTATGGAGGCCAAAGATATTATTTCTGCCGGTGAAAAATCAACTGTTCAGGCCCTAGAAAAAATAAAATCTCTGCTATAATTTTATTATTAAATACGCCCCGATATCTATCGGGGCGTATTTTTGACATTAATTCCCAAATAAAGGATAATTAAAATATGGATATTCCCTCACAAAAAACTACCAAAGTTTTAGTTTTTTCTCTTACTTATTTACCCTTTATCGGCGGGGCAGAAATTGCCCTGAAAGAAATTACTGACCATCTAGAAAATTTTGAATTTCATCTAATTACGGCTAAAATTAGCCCAGATTTAGCATCAGAAGAAAAAATAGGCAATATTCATATCAGAAGGCTTGGTCATGGGGGCAAGTTAGATAAATATTTATATCCGCTGCGTGCTTATTCGCTGGCGCACAAACTACACTCCCAATATAATTACAATTTAATCTGGGCCATGCTGGAAACCTGGGGTGGTATTGCCGCTCTGTTTTTTAAATTTCGTTTCCCAAAAATAAAATATCTGCTCACCATGCAGAGTGGTGATTCAGATTGGTTTATCAGGTTGCGGACTTGGTTTTGGTGGCCGCTTTATAAAATGGTTTACACCCGCTCTGATCATATCCAAGTTATCAGTAGCTGGCTCGCCAATCGCGCCAGAAAATATGGGTATAAAAAAGAAATTAGCATCGTGCCAAATGGGGTGGATTTAGAAAAATTTAAAACTCCTACCGCGCCGGCCCGCTTCAACGCGAGGCGAGCAGGCGAGCAAAATTCAAAATTAAAAATTAAAGAAGAACTAAGTATTAAGCCAGAAGATAAGATTATTCTCACTGACTCTCGTCTCGTCGTCAAAAATGGTGTCGCTGACCTGATAAAGTCATTCCACTTACTAGTTACTAGTTACAAGTTACCAGTTACTTTGTTTATCCTTGGTTCCGGTCCCCTAGAAAAACAATTAAAACAATTGGCTACTCAGCTGGGTGTTCAAGATAAAATAATTTTTCTAGGCACTGTACCTTATGAAAAGATCGAAGATTATTACCAAGTCGCCGATGTTTTTGTGCGCCCTTCTTTGACCGAGGGTTTCGGCAATGTTTTTGTCCAAGCCATGGCTGCTGGACTACCGGTGGTGGCCACTCCGGTCGGCGGTATTATTGATTTTCTCAAAGAAGGAGAGACAGGCTGGCTGTGCCAAGTAAAAAAACCAGAGAGTATTGCAGAAAAAATAAAATATATTTTAGATGAGCGCAACCAGGCTGAAGTTGAGCGAGTTGTTGTTGGCGCTCAAAAAATGGTGGCGGAAAAATATAGCTGGGATTCAGTCTCTGACCAGATGAAAGCTATATTTAATTCTCTAATTAATACATGATTCAAATAATCAAAAAATTAATTAATAAAAATTCTCGTTTCATCAGATACTGTATTGGTGGTGGTTTTGCTTTTTTGGTAGACTTATCTCTTTTGTATATTTTGACTGAATATGTGAGGCTCTGGTATCTCTATTCGGCCACTCTCTCTTTTGTGGTTACGGCCATGGTCAACTATACTATTCAGAAATATTGGACCTTTAAAAATTCAGAACGCAAAATTGGCCAGCAATTTTTGTCCTTCCTTATCATTCAAGTTATTGGTCTCCTGCTCAACAATCTGACCCTCTATATCTTTGTGGAATTTGTTGGCCTCTGGTATATGCTCGCCAAGATTTTGGCCGCTGGCCTAGTTTTAATTTGGAATTATTGGGCTGGCAAGAAGTTTGTTTTCAAGGCCGATGCCGTCGACATCGTGCTGGCTGGCGAAATATTCCCACCGGAAATCGGCGGTCCCGCTACTTATACCTATCGTTTGGCCGAATATTTTTTAGCTCATCATATCAACTTTGTTGTACTCTATTATTCATACCTTAAAAACAAAAAAAATAATGGAGACTTGGAAAAATTTCTTATTAGGATCAATGGCTGGTTACCCATTCCTATCAAGTATTTTATTTACTTTTTGAGGTTGTTTTCGCGCTCTATTCATGCTAAAGTTATTTATGCGCAGGGGCCGGTTGCTTCTGGTTGGCCCGCCCTTATGGTTAGCAAGCTTTTGGGCAAAAAACTAGTTGTCAAAGTGGTAGGCGATTATGCTTGGGAGCAAGCGAGACTGGCCCACGTCACCGTCTCTGGCATTGATGATTGGCAGAAAAAAGCGGATATGTGCTCAAAAAATTATTTCTTCAAACAAAAAATAAAAACCCTAAATAATATCGAACGTTTGGTGGTTAGGCACGCCACAGCAGTTATTGTCCCATCGGACTATCTAAAAAAAATTGTTTTGGGTTGGGGGGCTGACGAGAGCAACGTAAAAGTTATCTACAACTCTGTCGCCCTGAAAAATCTTGGTACGCTATCAAAGGCTGAAGCCCAAGAGAAGATAAAAATTTTTGGTGATCTTATTATTACCGTAGCTCGCCTCTTGCCCTGGAAAGGCATGGAGATGCTCATCAAGATAATGCCAGAATTATTAAAACTAAACCCCAAATTCAAACTATTGATAGCGGGTAGAGGTCCAGAAGAGGATAGGCTAAAAAAAATAGTTGAGGCATTAAAAATAAAAGACAAAGTTTTTTTCTTGGGCAATCTCCGGCAAGAAGATCTGGCTATACACTATCTGGCCTCGTCTATTTTTTTACTCAACTCCGGCTATGAGGGGTTGTCACACGCCATCCTGGACGCCATGTATTATAATTTGCCCATAATTGTAAGTGATATTGGCGGCAACCCCGAGCTTATTCAAGATGATTATAATGGTCTTTTGGTAGAGTATAATAATGCCTCGGAGTGGATAAAAGCGATTGAAAAAATTTGGGGAAACGAAAGACTCCGTTTGCGCCTATCCGCCAACCCACTATCCAAGTTAGACGTCTTCAGTTTTGACAGCATGATGCGAGAAACATTAAAAATACTTAATTAAATTAATAAATTATTGTAAAAATTTTATGCCCGCCAATATATCCAATGCCGTAGAAAATTGGCTTTTAAATTACAAAGATATTATCGAAGAAAAAGGAAAGTCAGACTATCATGGCCCCAAGATTAGCGTGAGCGATGCGGCCAGTAAGCTCGCCTTTATTTATGAGAAGATTAGAAATACTGTTGATTATCGCGATGATCATCTTTTGCGTCGACACGCTACCGCCCGCATTCTCAGGAGAATAGCCAACCCAGGCCACAAGGGTTCAGACATTGCCAGGCCGCTAATTGAAGAGTTGATCCGGGCCAGGTATCTTGCCAACAATACTGTGTCTGAGAACATGGTAGAGAAGGTCAGCCACCTTATTAATAGATATATTATTGCCTATAATATCATCGTTGACAGCGAGTACCCACCCAAAGAGATGAGGGGTTTTTTTGATTGGCTGATAAGTCTGGCCGCTTGTGAAGTAGAGGAGACGCTTGTCCCGAGCGATGAAGAAAAAATTTTAGTTGAGGTGACCGAAAGAGCCATCAAGCAAAATTTGGTTTTTGATGGAAAATTAAATCTAGACGAAGAGGGCAAAAATATTCAAATTTATATCGCCATTTTAAAATCTCTGCTCAAGGCCGACGAGATGACTGTCAATTATTTTCTTTTTAAATATTATTTTCCCGATTGGCACAATCTAGAATTGGCCGAAGCCGAGAAGCTGGCCCACGACGTAAAGCGTACCTCGGGTATTATTCGTGAAAACATCAACAACCCACTAAACGAAAGATTAATCCGCTCCTTTAAAAAGTACACTGTTATTTTTTGGATTTTGCAAGACATTGTTAAAAACAACCCAGACAACTATCTTTCTATTTTTGCCAAAAAAGAAAAATTAATAGACAAGGTCGAACAGACCTGCCGTGCTAATTATAGCCACATCAGCGGCAAGGTGAGACGCTCAATTGTTCGTTCTGTTATTTATATCTTCT
Source organism: Candidatus Kuenenbacteria bacterium (assembly GCA_012797775.1). Classification (NCBI taxonomy): domain Bacteria; phylum Candidatus Kueneniibacteriota; species Candidatus Kuenenbacteria bacterium. The sequence goes on from JAAZOM010000023.1 coordinate 49,122, forward strand.
GTACTAAAATTATTTTTGGCATCGTTTTGGAGTTTCCCTTTGATTATTTTATTTTAAAGGAATTGCGCTGGCTGCCGCTCATAATCAACGCCTCCTTTCCACCCCTTTTGATGGCCGCCATTGGCATAAGCATCAGAACACCAGGCAAAAAAAATACAGAAAGAATAGTCAAAGAAGTTGAGTCCGTTGTTTACGGCGGTGGGAGCGAATTGCGTGTCAGGATAAATCGCCCCAAACGTGGTTTTGCCAATATCCTCCTCAACACCCTTTATTTCATAATGTATATTATTTCTTTTGGGGCTATTATTTATGGGTTGGTGCAGCTTCATTTTAGCGTCCCAAGCATTTTGATATTTTTGCTATTTCTTACTATGGTTAGTTTTTTCTCCCTAAGGATTCGTCGCAACGCTTCAGAATTAATTATCTTGGAACAAAAAGAGCGCTTCCTCACGGTGATCACTGCTTTCCTTTTTGTCCCGATCTTACGCGTGGGCCGCTGGATCGCCATGCATTCCTCAAAGATAAATGTTTTCATCTTCATTTTGGATTTTATTATTGAAGCTCCCTTCAAGATATTCGTACGCATTTTTGAGGATTTGGTTATCTTCATAAAAGAAAAACGCGACGAGATGCTCTAATCGTTTTTTTATGAAAAAAATAATTCAATTTATTTTAAAATTTTTTTGTCGCCTGATTTTAAAAAAATATCAGCCAGAAATTATTGGCATTACCGGTAGTGTGGGTAAGACTTCAGCCAAGCTGGCCGTCGAAGTGGTTTTGTCACCGAGTTTTATTGTTCGCTCCAGCCCCAAAAATTATAATACCGAGATTGGCGTCCCCCTTACTATTATCAACACCAAAAATCCCGGCCGTTCTCTTTTTGGCTGGCTCGTTGTTTTTCTAAAAGCCTTGTCCTTGATTGTTGCTCGCGACAGAAATTATCCACAAATATTAATCTTGGAAATGGCCGCCGACCACCCAGGTGATATCGAATACCTTGTTAATTTGGCTAGGCCAAAAATCGGCGTGATTACCGCTGTCGGTCCGACCCATCTGGAATTTTTTAAAAGTGTGGAAAATGTTTTTAAAGAAAAAAACAAACTTATTGCCGCAATCGATAAATCTGGCTGGGCCATTATCAATAGCGACGATCCTCTGGCTCTAAATTCCAAAAACAGCGCCAAGGCCAAAACTATCACCTTTGGACTGAGCCCCGGCGCTGATCTGCTCGCTGCCGACATTATCCTAGATAAAGAAAAATATTCGCTTAATTTCAAGCTGGGTTATCGGGGTTCTTTCGTTCCAGTCAGTCTGGAAAACATTCTTGGTCGTCCAGCTCTTTATGCTGTTTTGGCCGGAGCTGCGGTAGGTCTAGCTCGTGGTTTGAACCTAGTAGAGATCAGCCTGTGCCTGAAAAATTATCAATCCCCATCTGGCCGTCTAAAAATTATACCCGGTATAAAAAACACCAAAATTATTGATGATACCTACAACTCTTCCCCCTTGTCAGTCAAAGCTGGTCTGGAGGTCTTGTCACACCTTCGGTGTGCCGGCCATAAATTTGCCGTATTGGGGGACATGTTAGAGCTCGGCAGTCATACCGAAAGCGCGCATAAAGAAATAGGTGAAGAGGTCGCCCGTCTCGGACTTGATTATCTGGTAGCTGTGGGAGAAAATTCACGTCACCTCGCCGCCTCAGCCAAAGAATATGGCATGAACGAAGACCGCATTTATACTTTTGACAAATCTAGTGAAGCTGGTAAATTTATACAAGACAAAATAGGAGAAGGGGATTTGCTTTTAATCAAGGGTTCGCAGGGTAGTCGCATGGAGAAAATTGTCAAGGAAATCATGGCCGAGCCAGAGCGGGCAGCAGAGTTGCTTGTTCGTCAGGGTGAAGAGTGGGAGAGAAGATAATTCTGAAATTTTTAATTTTCAATTTTCAAACAATTTTCAATACTCCAATTCTTCAATTAATTGAGACATTAAGAAATTGTAACATTCATTGAAAATTGAAAATTCAGTAATTGAAAATTAACTCAAGCCGCTATCGTCTAACGGTTAGGACGCCAGGTTCTCATCCTGGTAATCGGGGTTCGATTCCCCGTAGCGGTACCAATACACATTTTAATTTTTAATTGCACCCATTTCTCTTGAATCGTTTTGCGTTTGCAGGGGATCTGGCAATCAACAGTCAAAGAATAGAAGTGACCTCGGAGAGGTTTTTTATTTTGTCAAAAATAAAGCCGCTCACATTACCGTGGCGGCTTTTGACTAGTAGTTTTTTGGCGCGCTTATTTGTCGCTAAATACGGCGACAATTTTTTCCGCTACTACCCTGAGGGTCATTCCCGGGTTATCTTTTAGGATTCCGGCCAACCCCTGATTTATAAAATCAACCCCGGGTAATGTTTTCTCAATGAACATTTCAAGCTCGATGACATCCAGGGAGTCGAGCTCAAACTCATCTTCTAAGTCGCCGACGGTTATTTGCCCGGCCTTTATTCTCCTGAAGAGGTCATTAGTGCCTACTTTCTGGTCGGTTATATTCTTGATCCCCACAACCATGGCGCGGATTACTTGCCTTAATTTTAGTTTCATCACACCCTCCTTTGTTGCGAACCCTGTTTCTTGTTGTTGTTTTCCTTTGTTTTTATAATTATTTAAGGGTATAATATCTTTTTGGTCTTGTCAAAAACCACCCAGCAGGGTGGTTTTTTGTTTATTATTTATTCTTGCTTACTTCACCATCAATAAATTCGGGCTAAAGATCATTATCGCCCCCAAAATGAATAAGAGCAGTCCGCCGATCAGATGTGAGTATTTGGCGTATTTTTTATTGCCCACAAACAGCTTCCAGCTAAAGCCGGCAATCAAAAGCACCACGATATCGTCGAGCATGTAGAAAAAGTCGTATATCAAAAGATACAGATAGCGCCCGCCAGAGGAGATATTATTTTGTGAGAGGATCTGCGTATAGACCGCCGGGATGCCGGCTGAGCACAAGAGCTCTATCAGATTGATGCTAAAGGCGATGAGTGTAATACCCGCGATGATACCCAGAGTTTTTTCTTTTTGTAAAATTTTTTCCAGCCGGCTGATGATTTTACTTTTTGTCTCTGTGGAAGTCACTTCACAAGTCAAGTCGTTTTTTTTGCGATTTTTTAGATAATCGCGGAAAAAATAAATCCCCACCCCGATTGCCAGTATGCCAATAATTATTCTAATGGCGACGATATAGCCGATGACGAGAAAAGTATTCAGCCAGGCTGTTAAAAACAGGAAATAAGATATTGAAGAAGCAATGATGTATGTCCAGCCCACCAGCCACATTTTTTTCTTACTGCCGGAATTTATGAGCAGGGTGATCAAAACCAAAAGTGCCCACATCGAGCAGGGATTAAATCCGTCTACTGCGCCAAGCACTATTGTCAAGACAGGCAGTGATAGTTTTTGAATATCTACCTCACCGATGAGCGGTAGATGGTATTTATTTTCTTTTGTCTTTTGGCCTGGCATTTCCGCAGTAGTCCTGCCAGTATAGATATCCAGCGCTTTTATGATCTGTTGGCCGGTCGTATTTTCATTGCCAAAGCCATAGATTATTTTTTCTCCGATGATCGTCACTGGTACACTGCCAAAAGCTTTACCTGTTCTTTCGCGGGTCATTTTCAAAAGCAGAGCCTGGTTATCAGTATTTTTCCATGTTTCATACGAGATCCAGTCAATCTCTGGATAATTGTCTTTTATTGTCTCCCAAAAAATCTGTTCCTCGTGGCAATGCGGACAGCCATCACCCCAGAAAAAATAAACCGGCAATTTTTCTTGCGCCCCGGCTTTATCAATATTAAAAAACATCGCCGCTCCAGCGATTATTATTACCAACAGAATAAGTAGTATTATTTTGGGCTTCATATTAGTATTTTTTATTATAATGCAAATCTTCAAACTGGTCAATTTTGTGCTTTCCCTAGACAAAAATCCAGTTTTTTGCTAAAGTGATTTCTATCCGCAAAAACCAAAATAAACAATTGCGGCAAACAAAAAACAAACCGTGGAGGCCAGTATGGCAAAGGGAGTCCCGCCGTTGTTTAAAAAATTGGAACAGGGGATTGCTTTCACCGTCCCGTCAGATATCCACATCGAGCAAGCCAGAGCCGTCCCCAAGGAGGGAGACAATACGCTAGTCAGGCCGCACATCGCCCGGCTGGTCAAGGTTGGTTCGGGCTATCGTTTCGCCACAGCGAAAGACGGTCATTACTCGCCGGCTTTGCAGCGGCAAATCGTCAGCGGCATTGTCGTCTTTCTCGATAATAGCCTGCTCGGCCGGGAAGTCGAAGTTGACTGGGTCTATACCCACCCCACGACTGAGCGTCAATCCATCGCCCTGATCGCGGCAGACTGACCCCTCCAGACGCCGATCGCTTCAGCGCAACCAAGCTACCAAAGGTTGCGCTTTTTTATTTGCCAAAATTGCCCGAATTTTATACAATAAACTCACTATGTTTAACATACCTGATAAAGAAAGAGAAATCTTAAAATTTTGGGCTGAACACAAAATTTTTGAAAAATCGGTGGACAAAAAAGCACCGGACTATGTTTTTTATGATGGCCCGCCCTTTGCTACCGGCACCCCTCACTATGGTCATATTGTGGCTAGTATTATGAAGGATGTGGTGCCGCGCTACTGGACGATGAGGGGCTTTAGGGTAGAACGTCGCTGGGGCTGGGACTGCCATGGCCTGCCGATCGAAAATATCGTGGAAGCAGAAATGGGCATCAAGCGCAAAAAAGAAATTGAAGAAATCGGCGTCGACAAATTCAACGAATCTTGTCGTAGCAAGGTTTTGGTCTATGCTGATGAGTGGCGCAAGGTGATTGAAAGACTTGGCCGCTGGGTGGATATGGACAACGACTACAAGACTATGGATAAAGATTATATGGAATCTATCTGGTGGGTTTTTAAAGAATTGTGGGACAAGGGTTATATTTATGAAAGCTATAAATCCATGCATATCTGCCCTCGTTGTGAGACCACCCTTTCGCAGTCAGAAATCACCGAGGGGTATAAAGATATTGAAGATGTCTCTGTTGTGGCCAAATTTGAGTTAGTAAACGAGCCGGGCACCTTTGTTCTCGCCTGGACTACTACACCCTGGACTTTACCGGGCAATGTCGCTTTGGCCATTGGCGAACACGTTGATTATATTAGAGTCGAATCCGAAGGCGCCAAATATATTTTGGCCAAAAACAATCTGGAAAAAATATTTTCCGGTCGGGAATATAAAGTTTTAAATGAAGTTAAGGCCGAGGAATTAGTTGGTCTAAAATATCAGCCCCTCTTTAACTACTACCAGAATACTAATTTAGAAAACAAAGAAAATCTTTATACCATTCAATCGGCTGACTTTGTGACTGTCGAAGACGGCACTGGCGTTGTCCACATTGCTCCAGCTTTTGGCGAGGACGATATGAATCTCGGCCGAGATAAAAAGTTGCCCTTTATCCAGCATGTTGCTTATGACGGCACTCTCAGGCCAGAGGTTAAAGACCTTTATGGCTTGGAGGTTAAACCCAAAAATGATCATACCAGCACTGACCAAAAAATAGTTGATTTTCTTGCCAATAAGGGCTTGGTTTTTACCACGGAAAATTTTATCCACTCTTATCCTCATTGCTGGCGCTGTGATTCACCTCTTTTAAACTATGCCACTAGCTCATATTTTGTAGATGTCACCAAAATAAAACCACAAGCCTTGGAAACCGCCAAAAATATCAACTGGACGCCAGCACATATCAAAGAAGGACGTTTTGGTAATTGGCTGGAAGGTGCCAAAGACTGGTCTATTTCCCGTCAGCGTTTCTGGGGGTCGGTTATACCGATCTGGGTTTGTGAGAAGTGTAGCGACAAAAAAGTCATGGGTAGCATCAGAGAACTTGAAGAATTGAGCGGGGAGCACATTGAAGATCTTCACAAACACATCATGGATCAAATTAAATTTCCTTGCTCTTGTGGTGGTATTATGAAACGCATCCCCGATGTTTTGGATTGTTGGTTTGAATCTGGCTCCATGCCTTACGCCCAACTCCATTATCCCTTTGAGAACAAGGAACAATTCGAAGCCAATTTCCCAGCCCAGTTTATCGCCGAGGGAGCCGACCAGACACGCGCTTGGTTTTATTATATGCACATTCTCGCCAACGCCCTCAAGGAAACCAATGCTTTCAGAAATGTGATCGTCAATGGCATTGTTTTGGCTGAGGACGGCAAGAAAATGAGCAAGAAATTGCGCAACTACCCCGACCCCATGGAGGTAATGGAAAAATATGGTGCCGATGCTGTGCGTTATTATCTCGCTACGGCGCCGGTGATGAAGGCCGACGACCTTTGTTTTTCAGAGCGTGGGGTTGATGAGGTGGTGAAAAAAGTTATCATGATTCTCCTAAACGTCTTTTCTTTCTATCAGATGTACGCCAAGCAGGAAAGCAATAATACAAAAATACAAGAACATAAAAAAGAAGAATTAAAAAATATTTTAGATCGCTGGATCGTAGCTAAATTAGAAACCCTCAAGCGTGATATTGCCAAAGCTTATGATGAATATGATCTGGTTCGCGCCAGCCGGCCGCTAGGTGAGTTTATTGATGAGCTCTCTACTTGGTATCTGCGCCGCTCACGCGAGCGTTTCAAGGGTGAAAACGAAACTGACAAAAATGACGCGCTAGACACTTTACGCTATGTACTTTTGACATTGTCCAAGCTCATGGCTCCGGTTACGCCCTTTATTGCCGAGCACCTTTACCAAGAATTGAAAGGAGACAAAGAATCTGTGCACTTGGAAACTTGGCCAATAGCTAATGAAAAATTGATTGATCAAAAAGTTTTGGACCAGATGGCTTCTGTTCGTCAAGTGGTTGAGATGGGTCTAGCCAAACGCGCTGAAGCTGGTATTAAAATTCGCCAACCATTGGCAAAACTCAAAACTCAATCAACAAAACTCAAGATTGAAAAAGAATATTTGGATTTAATCAAAGATGAATTAAATGTCAAAAAAGTTGAACAAATTGATGGCGAGGGAGAGTTGGCCGTAGAACTAGACACTACTATTACCGATGAGTTGAAAGAAGAGGGGATAGTACGCGAGCTCGTGCGAACCATCAATAATATCCGCAAAGACATGAAGCTGACCATCGGCGATAGAGTAAAAATTAATTATTCTAACCACAATCAATTATTGAATAAGGTTTTGGAAAAATATAGTGAAGAATTAAAGAAAAGCACCCTAGCCGACAGTCTGGAGAAATCAAGTGAACAGCTGGAAACATTTAAAATTAATGACCTAGAAATAGGATTAAAAATAGAAAAAATATAAATTAATATTTGTATATGAAAATTTTAGGTAGAGAATTTGGTAGAGGTATACCAGAGGGCGAAGCCGAAGAGGCAGCTTCTTTTGGTCGAAGAGAATTTGTCACCCTAGCAAAGGAAAAAATCAGTGACTTTTTGGCGGCGAATAGGGAAATTATAAAATCTTTATCAGCCAGTGCTTTTTCTAAATTTAGAGAAAGCTTAAGCTTGAGTTTGGGGGGTCTAATGTTTTTCACGGCCGTTGACGAAGGATTGGGCGCCGAAGCCGACCCCTATGGTATTTTGGCCGAGCTCGAGGCTATGCGTAAAAATTCGCCCGCCGAAACCTCCGCTCCGAGCGATCTTGCACCGAAAGAATTGAAAGCAGTAGAAAGAATGCCCAAAGGTCCATCGCCACCTTCTGGTGGGGTATCAGGGTTTCGCCCGCTAGGAGAGGCTGATTATGCTCGCTTGCGAGCTGATCGCAAATTCACCAATGCTATTACCGGAGAAGAAAACATAGGAGACATTGGCGGGGATAAATAAAAATAACTAATTTTAAATATATGTCAGGAAAAATAGAACAACTCAAAAATATTATCCAAAACCATGCGGGCATTGAGTCGTCAGACAAGGAAAAGCTTATTGAGGCGGTAGCCAAACTGAATGACCAAGCCGCTGATTATTTGATTTTTTTGGCTGAAAACAACCCGGAGAATCTCGCGCGCATCAACCAGTATTTTAAGGCCAAGTCAGAAGTTTTTGCTACCCAAGACCCGGAAAAAATCAAATCTTTTTTGGATAAACATTATCGGGAACTACTTGACGAGGCCAGCCAAGAAGAAAACTAATTATGGTTTTGGTATCACAATTGATTTGGCTCTTTTTGCCAGTTGGTATCGCCAATATTTTTGCCTCACTTTCACGGCACATCTTGCCCCAATGGATTTATCCCTTGGATTTTAATAAGGAATTTAGAGGCAAAAGAATTTTTGGTGGCCACAAAACAATCCGCGGCTTTATTTTTGGGGTATCAGCCGCTTTTTTGTTTTTTATTTTTCAAATATATTTATATAATACTTGCCCAGCCATCAACAATATTAGTCTTATTAACTATAGTGATTCAAGTATTCTCATTGGATTTATTATGGGGCTGGGCGCGCTTTTGGGCGACGCTCTCAAAAGTTTTTTCAAGCGCCAAATCAATATTCCCCCTGGCCGGCCATGGTTCCCTTTTGACCAGCTAGACTGGGTAGTCGGCGGCACTCTTTTGAGCTGGCCTTTTGTCAGTGTTTCCAGTTATACAATTATCACCGCCATCGGCTTGGGTTTATTATTTCACTTATTATTCAAAGTTATTGGTTATATTTTTAGAGTAGACAAGACGATAATTTAACAATTTTCAATTTATAATTTTCAAACAATTTTATAATGTCTTAATTTTTGAATTGAATAATTAGGACATTGTTTTGAAATTAAAAATTAGAAATTAAAAATTGTTTTTGTGTATTACAACCTCACTGCTATTGTTCTCAAGCGCCAAGATTTTCGTGATGACGATTTGCTAGTTACGGTTTATTCACGCGAACGCGGCAAGCTCACCATCGTCGCTCGCGGCGGCAAAAAAATCTTGAGTAAATTGGCCGGCCATCTGGAGCCGGTTTCTTTGGTTTTATTAAATATTGCTTCTGGCAAATCAATTGATCAGCTGACGGGTGCTTCCTTGCAAAAAGGTTATCAAAAAATCAAAGCCGATCTAGCCAGGACCGTCGTCGCCATCTCATTTTTAAAATTATTAGACCAGTTGACCCTAGACAATCATAAAGATGAGCGCATTTTTGAGTTGGCTGTAAAGTATCTTGACTTTTTGGACAAAAAAGAGGAGGATTATGAAATCGCCAAATTAAGCGCTGGTTTTAAACTCTTGGCGTTGCTCGGTCTGAATCCGGCTGAAAAAGTAGGTAGCCCCAAAGAGGAAATTAAGTTTATTATCAAAAATAATATCCGAGATATTTATGAAAACAAAAATATCAAAACAAAAATAAAAGATTTGGAAAAAATATTAAATAGTGAAGTAGGGAATGTGACCTAAAAGGTAGGAGGCGTTATGACTAAAAGGAGAGGGCGGCGTCTCGGGTGCAACTCGAGTGTGTTGTTGAGCGAAGATCCGTCCGCGACGGCCGCGCTGGAAGGAATCTTCTTCAACACAGTCAAGTGCCCTTGCTGTGATTTTTGTTTACGCAAAAGCGACATCGATGGGCAAGTCGCTCATCTGAAGCGCGAGCACCCTCGATATTTAGATGATCGGGAACGAGAAATCCCGGAGACGGAGCTAGCTTTTGGCTCCAAAGAATCATAATCTCAAAAAGGAGGTATTGTGAGTAAAAAGAAAATTTTTTCACTTGTTGTAGCCACCTTGGTCGTGGCCGCTGCGGTCATCGCCGTCAGACAAGCGGATGAATGTCTGAAGGCGCTGGAGAAAGCGGTCTGGGCAGATTGAAATCTGCTCAGTACAGCACTCACTGGGGGGTGGGTGCTTTTTTATTTGCTTTTTATTTCAAAAACAGTTAGATTAAAATTAGATATTTATGTTTAAAGTTTTAAAACAATCAAAAAAATCCCGTGCCCGCTTGGGCCTTTTGAAAACGCCTCATGGAGACATTGAGACGCCTTTTTTTATGCCCATCGCTACCAAGGGCTCGGTCAAAGCGCTGACCCCGGAAGATCTCAAAAATATCGGGGCGAGTATTATCCTTTCCAATACTTATCATCTTTATTTACAACCCGGTTTGGATGTTTTGAAAAAATTTGGCGGACTGCATAAATTTATGGGTTGGAACGGCCCGATTCTGACCGATAGTGGCGGTTACCAGGTTTTTAGTTTGAGTAATAAAGTTTATCCTGAGCGGAGTGAAGGATTGCGTGGTCCCTATTCTTCCCTTGTTAAAATAAACAAGGCTGGTGTAGAATTTCGTTCTTTCCTCGATGGCTCCAAACATTTATTTACCCCAGAGAGTGTTCAGCAGATCCAAGATGCCATCGGCTCAGACATAAAAATGGTCCTTGATGTCTGCTCACCTCATCCCTGTGCCAAAAAGCAAGCCGAAATTGATCTAAAGCTGACTCACGATTGGGCCAAGAGAGCGCTGGAATATCACCGCAGAACGCAAAACACAATTAGCAAAGATCAAAAAAATAAAAATCTTTTGTTTGGCATTATCCAAGGGTCAACCTATAAAGACTTAAGATTAAACTCTGCCAAATTTTTATCTGGGCTTGATTTTGACGGCCTGGCTATTGGCGGTTTGGCTGTGGGCGAAGACAATAAAACAATGTATCAGGTTTTAGATTATACTATTCCCGAACTGCCAGTTAACAAGCCGCGCTACCTCATGGGTGTGGGTAAACCAGAAAATATTATTGAAGCCATCAAAAGGGGAGTAGATATGTTTGATTGTGTCATCCCCACGCGCGAAGCGCGACACGGCCGGCTATATACCTTTAAAAATAATAAACTTTTGGGCAATTTTTATAATGTTATAAACATTCTCAATTCAAAATATAAAAAAGACACCAAACCATTGGATAAAAGTTGTACTTGCGAGTTGTGTCAAAATTATAGCGCCGGCTATTTACATCATCTGTTTAAAGCCGGTGAACCTCTAGCTTTGCGTCTAGCCACCTTGCACAATTTAGCTTTCTATGTTAAATTGATAAATCAAACAAAAAATAAGGAGCTTGTCTAGAACAGCATAAACATTTATGCTGATAACATGGCAAGCAAGTTAATACCAAACAGCAAATTAACCAATAGACAAATAAGTCAGATCATAGACCTGTTTGTCCTCGAAGTACCAGCCATTAAGGTGGC
>JAAZOM010000024.1 GCA_012797775.1 Candidatus Kuenenbacteria bacterium
AAATATAAGAAATGTCATGGGATATAAATATGAATATTATTAAAACAAAATCATTTGAGTTGGCAATTCTTTCTAGGGGAGATTGCAGTGCGCCGAAATTGGCTATTTTGATTCCCGGGAGATTAGATACAAAAGATTACATTAATTTCGTCAGTCATGCAGAATATCTAACTGGAAATGGTTTTCTTGCGGTGGCCTTTGACCCGCCGGGAGTATGGGGTAGTCCTGGTGGTATAGAACTTTATACAACGACAAATTATATAAAAGCAATAAATGAGTTAATCGAATATTTCGGCGATAAGCCGACGTTGCTACTCGGTCATAGTCGAGGAGCGGCAGCTGCAATTTTGGCTAGCTCAAATATAAATGTAATTGGTGTTGTTTCTGTAATGGCGAATTTTGGCGCTCCTACCGTTCCGAGCGGAGAGGCCCAAGGAAAAGGTTTTGAAATTACACGTCGTGATTTACCCCCGGGTGGTACACCAACCAAAGAGAGAAAAGAATTTACTTTGCCGATTGCTTATTGGGATGATGGTAAAAAATATAATACAATCGAAACTTTAAAAAAATGTATTAAACCAAAATTGATAGTTTGTGGTACAACTGACCAATTTACCACTCCAGATGAGGTGAAAAATCTATATAAGATGATACCGGAGCCAAAAATGATAAAAGAGATTAATTGCAACCATGACTATCGTTATTATTTGGGAGCCATTCAAGAGGTCGAAGAGGCATTGGGCCAATTTTTATACAGATATAAACTTTAAACAAATTAAATATGGGTTTATTAGATTTTATTTTTACTACTACACCGCATAAGAAGAATGTGGCTTTTGGCGAGGACAAAATGAAACTGACACGGCAGGATATTATTGATTTAGTTTGGAGTATTGACAGTTTGCAGGATTCTCAAAAAGAGATGATCAGAGCTGAATTGGAAAGAGAGCTGGACGATGGCGGCGTATCACAATTTGAATATAAGAATATTGTCCAACGGCTGGCGGAAAAAAGAGCGCAGCTGGGGTTGAGTGAAGTGGATGTGAAAAATCTTAGGAGGGTATTGGGTTAGTTTATTAAAATTTACCTTGAGCGATTAGCGAAAGGTCTCGTGAATATTTTTTGGCACGAGATCCTTCCCCCGCCTCGGGCGGGGTCAGGATAAAATTATTTGATTATGTATAAAATTCTTTTTATCGGTCCGCAAGGATCAGGCAAAGGTACGCAGGCGCAACTTTTGGCAGAAAAATTTGGATTGCCGATTTTTTCTACTGGCAATATTTTGCGTCAAAAGGTCCAACAGCAAGATGAGCTCGGCCGAGAGATAAAAAGCTTGATCGATGCCGGGTATTTGGTGCCCGATGAATTAGTAAATAAAATAATTGCTGAAAAAATAAAAACAGACGGACAAAAAGGTTATATTCTGGATGGCTATCCGCGAAATCTGGCGCAAGCCGAATTTTTGGCAAACCAAGATGAGCTGACACATGTTATAGAAATAGATTTGCCAGAGGAGGAAACAATCAGAAGGGTTGGAGGACGAAGAACCTGCCCGGAGTGTCAAAGGGTCTATCACATTGAGCATAATCCGCCGGAGGTAGAGGGATTGTGCGATGATGATGATGAGTCGCTGGTAATAAGAGAAGACGAGACAGAAGAAGCTCTAAAAAAGAGACTGGCAATATATCATGAGCAAACAGAGCCGGTGATAGAGTTTTACAAAGCGAAGAATATTCATCATAAGATTGACGGCCGACCGGCGATTGAAAGGGTGTTTGAGGAGGTGATGAGTAAATTAGCAACTAGTAATTCGTAACTAGCAATATGAATTATGATTTAAGATTTATGAATAAGAAGATAGTGGTCACACAAAATTTAGGTTTGTCGGAAGATCAAGGGATTAGATTGAGTAAAATTGGTGATGTTAAATTTTATAAGGATTTGCCTAAAGATGAGAGCGAATGGCTTTGCAGATGTCAAGAGGCTGATATTATTTTGTCCGGCAAACACTGGGCGAAGAAAGCTATGCTTAAGTTGGAAAATAAATTTTTTTCCTTCCCTTTTGTTGGCTATGGCTGGTTAGATATTGAAAAATGTAAAGAAAAAAATATTATAGTAGCTATATCACCCGGTTGCAATAAAGATGCTGTTGCTGAGTGGATGGTGGGTTTTATGATAAATTTATTACGGCAACAATATTTGTTCATTAATATGGCAAAGGAAGGGTCTTATGCTGGCGAAGCAGCAAAGACAATTGGCTTGAGAGATAAAAAAGTGTCAGTATTGGGCAAAGGGCATGTTGGCTCGAAGGTGGGGAAGATATGCGAGGCTTTTGACATGGTTGTTGAATATTTTGTCAGAGGTGATGATTTGTTTAAAAAAACGCAATATGCCGACGTCGTTTTTAACTGCTTATCGCACAATCCAACGACTGAAAAATTATTAGATGATAATTTTTTTATTAATTTAAAAGAAGGCGCTTATTTTATTAGTGCGACTTCAGATGAAGTTTTTGATACCGATGGATTAATGCATGCTTTAGATTCAGGCCACTTAGCTGGTGCTGGTATAGACGCTGGGAGTGTATCAGTCGGTGATTGTACAAATCTTTATTATTTGAAATTAGCAAGACATGGCAAGATACTGGCGACGCCACATGTGGCATATAATACTGATATTACTAATTTAATATGCGGTGACATGATGATAGAAAACGTGGAGGCTTGGGTAAATGGGCAACCAATAAATTTGGTAACAAGATAAATTATGACCACGATAAAAAAACCAGAGGAAATAAAAATTATTGCTGAGGGCGGTAAGAAACTGGCCAAGATTTTGAAATTGGTGATAAAAAGAGCGCAGCCCGGGATAAATGCTTGGCAATTGGATCAATATGCTGAAGAGTTGATTATTAAAGCTGGTGGGCACCCAGCGTTTAAAGGGCACGCAGGTTTCCCCGGGACTTTATGTATATCACCGAATGAAGCAGTGGTGCATGGGGTGCCGAAAAAAGAAATGATTTTAAAAGAAGGAGACATCGTGGGGGTTGATATTGGGATGCGTTATCCGGCGGTCGATGGACTCTATACTGATATGGCGCGAACGGTGGGTGTGGGAAAAATTTCTGATGAGGCAAAGAAATTAATCAAGGTAACAGAAGAATCTTTTTTTCAAGGAATAAAAACGGTGAGGGAGGGATCGAGAGTCGGTGATTTGGGCGCGACAATACAAGAATATGTAGAAAAAAATGGTTTCTCAGTGATTAGGAGCTTGTGCGGACACGGGGTCGGTTATAGCGTGCACGAAGATCCGAAGGTGATGAATTTTGGGCAAAAAGGAACCGGGGAGGTTTTGAAAGAAGGCGTGGTCCTAGCGATAGAGCCGATGGTGGCGGCCGGACATTATGAGCTAGAAACATTGGAAGACGGCTGGACAGCAGTGACCAAAGACCGAAAATTGGCAGCGCATTATGAAAATACAATCGTAGTGACAAAAAGTGGTTGCAAAATATTGACTAAGTAATTTTATTTATGAGAAGCACTGACGGCAGGATTTTGGGTATAGATTTTGGAGAAAAAAATATTGGGCTAGCTATTTCTGACCGAGAACAGAGTCAGGCTTTTGTTTATGGGACGCTTAAAGTGTCCAATAATCTTTTTGATGATTTGAAAGAAATTTGTGAGAAAGAATTGATCGATAAAATAGTGGTGGGATTGCCATTGTCACTGAAAGGGGAATATACGAATAAAACAGAAGAGGTGGTCTATTTTGTGGAGGAGCTGGAGATAAAAACAAAATTATTGGTAGAAACTCAGGACGAGCGATTGAGCAGCGTGGAGGCGGACAAGACGGGTAGCGGACACGGCAGAGACGAGGAGTCAGCGAGGATTATTTTGCAGAGCTATTTGGATAAAAAGAACAGTTAATATTTATTATTTAGGATTTGGGAATAATTTTATGTCAACAACTTTACAAATTATAATTTTAATAATTGTGGCTGGAGGGTTTGGGCTGGTTTTATTTTTGTTGATGAAAAATAATAAACCCGGTGAACACAAAGAGGAATTATTTCGGATGAAAGAAGAAGTGGGAGAGATGATGCGACGGGAAATCGGACAGATACGAGAAGAGATGAAGGGCAGCCTGGAAAAAAATATTGATTTTATTCAAAAACAATCTTTTCAAACTAGTTCAATTGTCAAAGATGTGACCAGTAAATTGGAAAAATTGGAAGCAACCAATAAACAAGTAATTAGTTTTACTGACCAGCTGCAAAATTTAGAGAAGGTTTTGACTAATTCCAAAAATCGTGGGTCACTCGGTGAGGCGAGTCTGGAACTGATCCTTGGTAATATTTTGCCGCCGCAGAGCTATGAGATGCAGTATAAATTTAAAAACGGCGAGGTGGTAGACGCGGTGGTAAAAATCAAAGACAAATTATTGCCGGTGGACGCCAAGTTTTCTTTGGAAAATTATCGGCGGATTTTGAATGAAGGGAATGAAGAGAGAAAGAGGGAATTAGAAAAAGAATTTAAAAATGATCTGAAAAAGAGAATCGATGAAACAGCCAAATACATCAGACCGACGGAAGATACTTTGGATTTTGCTTTTATGTTTATACCGGCCGAGGGTATTTATTATGATTTATTGATTAATGAAGTGGGGGCGGTCAAGGTGGATACCGGGGGCTTGATTGATTATGCCTTTAAAGAAAAAAAGGTGATTATTGTCTCGCCAACAACTTTTGCGGCTTATCTCCAGACGGTTTTGCAGGGTTTGCGTGCCCTGCAGATCGAGGAATCGGCCAAGGAAATCCGAAAAAGGGTGGAAGAGCTGGGGCGGCATTATGCCAGCTTTGATGAGTATATGAAAAAGTTGGGCAATACTTTGGGGACGACTGTCAATACTTACAATAGCGCTTATAAAGAGTTGAACAAAATAGATAAGGATGTGGTAAAAATTACTGAGGGGGAGAGGAAAATTGAGCCACTGGCCCTCGATAAGCCAAATATGGGGAAAGAAGACTAGATTAAGGATATTTTTGGGTTAGTAATTTTAGACCCTTGACTCATAGCCAAAATCAGTTTAGAATAAAGGTGAAAATTGTGGAAAATTAAGGCCCAAAGCCGAGGCTTTCTCACAAGAAAGCTATTTATTTTTGTTACAAAAAGAAAACGATGGATAAAAAAGATGAGCAGAAAGACGGTAATGGGTCAGATAAAAATCAAACCATGATAGCTTTGGCGGTAGTGGGTAACTTGATATACACAATAGCGATACCAATAGTATTGTTTACTCTTTTGGGTAAATATTTAGATAATGAGACTGGCAAAAAATTTACTTTTATTTTAGCCGGTGGGGGTATTGGTATATTGGTTGGCATGTGGGGGGTTTATAAAAAAGCGGAAGAGCTCAAAAATAGGGTTTACGGGGAGAATAAAAATTCTAGTAACAAAAAATAATTATGCATATAAGTTTGGCCGCGGAACCAGTATTCCATATAGGTGGGTTTCCGGTTACCAATTCAATAATAAATACTTGGATAGCTGTTTTGATTTTTTTAGCCGTGGCGGTTGCTCTTAAGAGTAAAAAATTAAAAAATGTGCCAAGCGGCCTGCAGAATTTTTTGGAGTATGTCCTGGAATTACTATTGGGGTTGATAGACGGGGTGACCCACAACAGAAAGAAATCAGAAAGGTTTTTGCCAATAGTAGGTACTTTATTTCTTTTCATATTAATTTCTAATTGGATGGGGCAGTTGCCGGGCACTGGGTCTATTGGCTGGAGTGAACATGGTAAGATATTGCCTTTTTTGAGGCCAGGTACGAGCGATTTAAATACTACATTAGCTTTGGCCGTGTTCGCTGTTTTGACAACGCATGTTTATGGCGTGGTGACTATTGGTTTTTTTAAGTATGCCAACAAGTTTGTTTATCTTGGCGGGCTATGGAAGGCGTTAAAAACTTTTAACCCAATGAATATATTTACTGCCATTATAAATTTTTTTATTGGAATAATAGAATTTTTTTCTGAAATTTCCAAAACGGTTTCTTTGTCGTTGCGGTTGTTCGGAAATATTTTTGCCGGTGAGGTTCTTTTGACAGTGATGGCTTCTTTGATTGCTTTTATTGTGCCTATACCTTTTATGTTTTTGGAGCTTTTGGTCGGTGCGGTACAAGCGACGATATTCGCAATGTTGACGATAGTTTTTTTGGAAGTGGCAACGAGCGAGGCTCATTAATTTTAAAAATTATTAATTAATTTTATTTGGACGTTAATAATATTTTGGCGTATTGATCGGCTCGCCTCGGTCCGTCCAGATAGGAAAGGTAATATTTATGGATGCAGAAGTTATAACAGTTGTAGCAAAAGGCGCTACTATGACAATCGGTGGTATTTTTCCAGCCATTGCCATTGGCAAGATAGTTTCTAAAGCAATGGAAGCTATTGGCCGCAACCCAGAAGCTGGTAGCAAGCTTTTCACTCCAATGTTGGTCGGTGCAGCTTTTGCCGAAGCCATCGCCATTTATGCTTTGGTCGTGGTGTTTACTTTATAGTAAAAAGCCGTCTTCCAATAAGAAGACGGCAGACAAGAGATTAATTATAGATGTTTTGATAATTAATTTCTTGTCTGTTAAATAAATTTATAATAAATATGATTATTGACTTGATAAACATTGCCCAAGCGGCGGAAGAAGTTAGCCATGAGGTCGAGCCACAGTCATTGACCGCGATTTTAGGCATAGACTGGAAATTATTTGTTGCCCAATTGATAAATTTTGGTTTGGTGCTTTTTGTTTTGTGGCGATGGGTTTATAAACCATTAGTTAAAATTTTAAACGAAAGGACAAAAAAAATAGAAAAAAGTTTAAAAGAAGCTGAAGAGATTGAGAAGAGACTGGGCGAGACAAAAGAACAACAGGAAGAGATCTTGGCCAGTTCAAGGAAAGAAGCGGCGGTAATTTTGGAAAGTGCCGAGAAAGAGGCAGTGGAGAACAAAAATAAAATGTTGAAGGAGGCGGAAGACAAGATAAACAAACAGATTGATCTGGCCCGACAGCGACTGGCAGAGGAGAAAGACAAGATAGCCAAGGAAATAAAATTGGAGGTAGCTGATATAGTAGAGGAATCTTTGAAAAAGATTATTCCAGAGCAACTCGATAACAAGATTGACAAAAGAATTATTAAAAAAAGTTTAGAAAAGCATGAAAGTTAAAACACAGGAGTACGTACAATTATTTTATAAATTATTATCCGAGAGCGAGGAACCCAAACAAGTGATCGGAGATTTTTTGCAATTGATCTATGCTAATGGTGATCTGGGAAAAATAGAGGGCATAATAAGATCGTTTGAAGGATACTATCAAAAGATGGAGGACGTATCAGTTGCTCGGGTAGAAACCGTTAAGCCGCTCGATGATGATGTCCGGAACATGATAAAGGGTTATATAAAAAAAATAAAGCCAGGCGTAAAGAGGGTCGAAATTGAAGAGGTGGTGGAGCCAAATATTTTGGGCGGAGTGAAGATAACGGTTGATGATATTTTGTTCGACGGCACAATAAAAAAACAATTAATAAATTTAAAAAATAGCTTAATTCAGTAACTTTTAGTTTTATGAAAATAAACAAAGAAGAAATATTAAAGGAATTGCGCCAACAGCTGGCTAATTTTAGGGCGACCGCCGGCGAAGAGCAGGTGGGCCGCGTGGTCGAGGTGGGAGATGGCATAGCGAGACTAGCCGGCCTTAACCAGGTACGCATGTCAGAAATGATCGAGTTCAAAAAAGAGGGCAGGGAGTCAATTTATGGTGTAGCCCTGAATCTCAATGAGGGCAGTGTGGGGGCTATGATTTTGGGTGACACCAGTAACATTGAAGAAGGGGATACTGCTTATGCGACCGGGAGAATTTTGGAGGTGCCAGTGGGAGATAAGATGATTGGTCGTGTGGTTAATCCGCTCGGACAACCGGTCGACGGCAAGGGAAACATCAAGGAAGATTCTTTTTACCCAGTGGAAAAAATAGCTCCAGGCGTAATTACTCGTCAATCAGTTAATAAACCTATTCAAACTGGGTTAAAAGCCATAGATGCTTTGATACCGATTGGTAGAGGGCAAAGAGAATTAATTATTGGTGATAGGCAAACTGGCAAAACCGCTATCGCTATTGATACAATTATTAACCAGAAGGATAAGGAAGTGATTTGCATTTATGTAGCTATTGGGCAGAAGGAATCAAAGGTGGCAAAAATTGTGGCAGAGCTTAATAATCGCGGAGCCATGGAAAACACGATTGTGGTTGTAGCTGGCGCCTCTGACCCGGCGGCTCTTTCTTTTATTGCCCCATATACTGGGTGTGCTATTGGTGAATACTTTATGGACAAAGGGAAAGATGTTTTGGTTGTTTATGATGATTTGTCAAAACATGCTTGGTCTTATAGAGAAATATCTTTGCTTTTACGTCGCCCGCCAGGACGCGAGGCTTACCCGGGCGATATTTTTTATCTTCATTCTAGGCTTTTGGAGCGTTCAGCCAAATTAAACCAGGATTTTGGCGGTGGATCGCTGACAGCTTTGCCAATTATCGAGACACAGGCTGGCGATGTTTCGGCCTATATTCCCACCAATGTGATTTCTATCACTGACGGGCAAATTTATTTAGAGTCGGATTTGTTTTATCAGGGTGTGCGGCCAGCTTTGAATATTGGTTTATCAGTTTCTAGGGTGGGAGCGGCAGCGCAGATAAAATCCATGAAGCAGGTGGCCGGTAAATTAAGAATAGACTTGGCTCAATTCAGAGAATTGGAGGCTTTTGCTCAATTTAGTTCTGATTTGGACTCAGAAACAAAGAAGAGACTGGAATTGGGGAAAAGGCTTTCAGAAATATTGAAACAAGGGCAATATGAACCAGTACCAGTGGCCAACCAAGTGGCTGTTTTGTATGCTGCAACAAATGGTCTTTTGAATGAAATTCCAGTAGAAAAAATAAAGGAGTGGGAGGCCGGTTTTATAAAATATTTCACTAATAATTATAAGAAAACAGCCGATGAGGTGGTAAAGCCGGAAGGATTGACAGACAAAATAAAAGAAGATTTAAGTAGGGCGGTGGAGGAATTTAATAAAATTTTCAATAAATAAAATTGGTTTTTATGGCACGCGCCACCAGAGAAATTAAAAGACGCATAAAGTCAATAAAGAGCACCGGCAAGATAACCAAAGCAATGGAGCTGGTTTCGGCTGTAAAAATGCGTAAAGCAGTAGATCACATGTTGTCGAGTAGGGCTTATGCACACTTGGCTTGGCAGATCGTGACTGACTTGGCCAAGAGGGTCAATGTAAATTATCACGAACTGTTAATAGAGAGACCGGTAAAAAAAGTAGCCATTGTTTTGGTGGCCTCCAATAGAGGGCTATGCGGGTCTTTCAATAGTCAAATAGTGGCGAGCGCCTATAAACATTCTCTGGATCTGGGCAAAGAAGGAAAGGATAAGCCGGAAATAGAATTTATATTGTTGGGCAAAAAGGCTAGAGATATCGTGTCAAAATATAAAAAACAAGCGGTAGCTGAATTTGAGAAGCCAGATGTGACGCTAAAGGTTGAAGAAATTTTTTCTTTATCAAAGATGATTATTGGTGGCTATATGGAGGGTAAATATGACAGAGTCGCTTTGGCTTATACTGATTATGTTTCTTCTTTGAAGCAAACACCAAGAATCAAGCAACTGCTGCCAATACCCAAGGAAGAAGACGTCGTTTTGGGTAGCGTTGGAGAGTGGGAAAGTTTTTCAAAAACAGAGTCCATGGATATGCGTGAGTATATATTTGAGCCTAGCCCAGAAAAAGTTTTAGAAAACATTTTGCCGAGATTGATCGAAACCCAAATTTATCAGGCAGTTTTAGAATCAGATGCTTCTGAGCATTCAGCTAGAATGATGGCTATGAAAAATGCAACTGAAGCAGCCCATGACTTAATAGATGATTTAACCTTGGCTTTTAACCAGGCGAGACAAGCGGGCATCACCCAGGAGATAGCGGAAATTTCTGGTACCAAAGCAGCCATGAATAATGATAATTAAAATTTATAATAAATTACTAATAAAAATATGACGAAGAATCATCAAGGGGAAAAAGAAAAGCAAAATAATTATGGAGTGGTGGCGCAGGTGATAGGCCCGGTTGTCGATGTGAGATTTGATAACGGTGGGCTACCAGAAATATTTTATGCACTTGAAGTAGAGCTGGCCAAAGAAAGGTTGGTTTTGGAAGTGCAACAACATATAGGGGGGAACCTGATAAGATGCGTGGCTATGGGTTCGACTGATGGTTTGTCTCGTGGGATGAAAGTCAAAAATACCATGGCTCAGATAGAAGTGCCGGTTGGCAAAGAAACCCTAGGGCGTATGTTTGACGTACTCGGAGAAACAATTGATGGTATAAAAGATGAGGTGGTGACAAAAGAAAGATACCCGATTCATAGGCCAGCGCCGAAATTTACCGAGCAGTCGACAAAAACAGAAATTTTTGAGACAGGAATAAAGGTTATTGATTTAATCTGCCCATTTGTAAAGGGTGGTAAGGTCGGTCTTTTTGGCGGGGCTGGCGTGGGAAAGACAGTGGTGATACAGGAATTGATACGCAACATCGCGCAAGAGCATGGTGGCCGCTCAGTTTTTGCCGGCGTGGGCGAAAGATCTCGTGAGGGCAATGATCTTTATCACGAAATGAAAAATTCTGGCGTTTTGGAGAAAACAACTTTGGTTTTTGGTCAAATGAATGAACCGCCAGGTTGTAGGGCGAGGGTGGCTTTAACAGCCTTGACCATGGCAGAATATTTTCGTGATGCAGAGTCACAAGATGTACTTTTGTTTATTGATAACATTTTCCGTTTTACGCAGGCTGGCTCGGAAGTCTCAGCATTGCTTGGACGCATACCCTCAGCCGTGGGCTATCAGCCGACCTTGGCTACAGAAATGGGTGAGTTGCAAGAGAGAATTACTTCTACTGATAAAGGGTCTATTACTTCAGTACAGGCTATTTATGTGCCAGCAGACGATTTGACAGACCCGGCTCCGGCGACAGCTTTTTCTCACTTAGATTCGACGGTGGTTTTGACTAGATCTTTGGCAGAATTGGGACTTTATCCAGCGGTAGATCCTCTTGATTCTACCTCGACGATTTTGGATCCACAGATTGTGGGCGAAGAGCATTATCGGGTAGCGCGCGATGTCCAAAAGGTATTACAGCGCTATAAAGATCTTCAAGACATTATCGCCATTCTTGGCATGGAGGAATTATCTGATCAAGATAAGCTGATAGTGGCTAGAGCCAGGAAGATTCAAAGATTTTTATCACAGCCATTTTTTGTAGGAGAGACATTTACTGGCGTGCCAGGTAAATATGTCCCCCTCAAAGAGACAATCCGCGGTTTTGGCGAAATTTTGGAAGGCAAGCACGATGACAAGCCAGAACAAGCGTTTTTTATGAAGGGTAGTATTGAGGAGGTGAAATAATAAATATGGAGAGCAAAAAGATTTATTTTGAGATAACGACACCGGAAAAAAATGTCTACCGAGACGAGGTAGATAGTATTAGTCTGCCGACAGAGATGGGCCAGATTACTATTTTGGCCAATCACATACCGCTGGTTTCTTCTTTGACCCCAGGTGAGCTGATTATTAGAAAAGATGGTAAGGAGCTCGACATGGCAGTGTCTGGCGGTTTGGTAGAAGTGCGGGGTAATAATCATGTGGTTGTTTTATCTGATACGGCAGAACACGCTGAGGAGATTGATGAGGCGAGAGCAGAGGAAGCCAGGAAAAGAGCAGAAGAGTTATTGAAAGAAAAGAGGGACGATGCCTCAGAATATGCAATCGTAGCGGCTAAGCTGCAAAGGGAACTGGCCAGACTCAGAGTAGCTAGGAAGCATAGGAACAAGAAGGGGATGCAAATAGATTAATTATTTGTAAAAAACACGCCCACATGGGCGTGTTTTTGGTTTATTAATTTTTATTTTTCCATGAAAAGGTGCTAAAATAAAAGTGTGGAAAAGACTGGGCCAGAGCGGCCGAGCAAATTTTAGATTAGAGCGATGAGCCAAGAAAATAAAGAAAAAAATAATAATGATTTTTTGAGCGATGAGTTGCAGCAGGAGCTGGAAAAGCTATCTTGGGAGTTTTTGTTGAAAGAAAAAGAGGCCAAGGAAAAAGCAGTTATTGAAAATAGAGTGGATGATGAAAAATATTACCAACCGGCCAATAGTTATAGTGAGCTAGATAATCTTTATGGTGGCTCGTCGGCAGACAATAGGAATTTTGAGTTTTGGCATAATAGTGAGGAGGTGGGCATAAATAATCTCAACAGAGATTCCGGCATTCTTTTCAATGAGGAAAAACTGGAAAAACATAAGGTGGTAGCCTGGAGGCAGGCACCGAGACTTAGAGAGCCTGGGTATAAAATATTTTTTAAAAAACTTGCAAGGACCTCAATTTTGCCATTTAAATTAATTATTTCAGTTTCTGTGGGGATGACTACAGCTATTGGCAAATCGGTGATTTGGGTTTTAAATATTGTTTATAAAATTTTAAATGGGGCGTTGATTATTTTATGGCAAACGCTCGTGGCCTTTAAATATATTTTTGTTTATATTTTTGGAGATTTTAGCTGGCCCAAGAAAGAAAAATTGGCGCTTGAGTCAGCAGCGGCGGATAATTTTTATAGTAAAAAGACAAGAAAATATTTAATTAAATATCCAGCCATGAGGATGGCGGCATCTTTCGCGGCAGTCGCTTTGCTTTTGGTTTTGCCGGTACAGTTATATTATTTTTATAATAAAGCCGAGAAAATAAAAGGAGAGGTGCTGGGTGCTTCGGAGATAGGGATGGCCCACTTACTTCAGGCAGGGATAGCTGGCAAGAATTTGGACATTGCCAATTTGGGTAAAGAGTTTAATCTGGCGAGTCTGGAGTTTGAAAAGGCAAGAACCAATTTTAAAGAATTGGGCATTGTGTCTGTCGCGGCTTCGGCAGTGGTACCTGACGTCGAGGCCGGGGAAAAATTATTGACTATAGCGGAAAAATCAACAGACATTGGTTTGAGATTGACAGGCACAATACAAGCCTTTGGAGATCTAATGGTTGGCGCAAAGGAAGAAGGCGGTGGTTTGGAGTTACGGGGTGATTTATTGCAAATACAGGTGACAGAAAACAGGGGTAAAAGAAAAAACTGGCAAGAGATAAATAAGAATTTGGATATGGTTGTATTAGAGGCAAATGAGATACAAAGACAGCTAGATATGCTAGACCTAGAGAACACAAAATTATCAGCTTATGGCGAGCAGATAAGTTTGGCCAAAGAGCAGATGCCAAAGATGATAAGTCTTTTGCAAGACTATAGGGATCTCACCAGAATATTTTTGACTATTGTGGGGGTTGATGAGCCAAGACGCTGGCTTTTGGTTTTTCAGAACAATACAGAGATAAGGCCGACCGGTGGCTTTATGGGTTCTTACGCCGTGGTTGATGTGAAGGACGGAAAAATAGAAAAAATAGAAGTACCTGGCGGGGGCTTTTACGATTTGAAGGGTTCTATGTCTCGAAGTGTAGATGCGCCATATCCCTTTCATCTTTTTTCGGCGGTTTGGCAGCCATGGAATGCTAATTGGTTTCCCGATTGGCCGACTTCGGCCGAAAAAATAATGTGGTTTTATGATAAATCAAGCGGGCCAAGCGTTGACGGGGTTATTAGTTTTACTCCCGATGTACTTGGCTCCTTGTTGGAGATAACTGGTCCGATAGAATTGCCAGAATATATGATGACAGTGGATAGTAATAATTTTTTATATACCATACAGAAAGAGGTTGAATTTGACTATGACAAAAAAGAGAATAAACCAAAGAAAATTATTGGCGATTTATTGCCAAAAATTTTGGAAAGAACACTAGCTCTTGATGGCAAAAATGGCGTGATAGCAGCGGAAAAGATTATCAGCTCTTTGGGCAATAAGAGTATATTGCTTTACTTCAAAAATAAAGATACCCAAAAAATTGTAGATAATTTTTATTGGTCAGGCAGGGTGCAAGATTATGACAAGGATTATTTGGCAATAGTGCATACCAATATAGCTGGTGGAAAGACAGACTTGGTGGTGAAAAATAATATTTGGCATAATACCGAGATAACTAATGACGGACAGATTTTAAATACGGTTGTTTTGACGCGAGAGCACCTTGGTAAAAGGGATGATATTTTTGAAAGCAGTACCAACACAGATTTTGTTCGTTTTTATGTGCCCCAAGGCAGTAAATTGATCACGGCGGAAGGTTTTGATGGGATACCGGTCGGTCGTCAGTATCAA
Source organism: Candidatus Kuenenbacteria bacterium (assembly GCA_012797775.1). Classification (NCBI taxonomy): domain Bacteria; phylum Candidatus Kueneniibacteriota; species Candidatus Kuenenbacteria bacterium. The sequence goes on from JAAZOM010000024.1 coordinate 14,352, forward strand.
GTAGCTACTGGCAGCATAGACGTCGATCCGCATTTGGCAGAAATAGAAAGAAATATACGTATTGATAGTGAATCTGGGACGAGAATTATTGACGAATTTGGCAAAACATCTTTTGGTAATTGGATCACAGTTGGCCCTGGGGAGAAACAGTCGGTTACAATAAAATATTTATTACCTTGGAGGCTGGAGAGTAAAAAGGTTATGAATATTAGTACTACGGATACAAGCGCTAGCTGGTGGCAGTCTTTGAAGAAATATTTTGCAGGCCAGGAGAAGCAGGATGAGGTGCCAGAAAATATTTATGGGTTATTGATACAGAAACAACCGGGTACAGCAGAAGATGGTTTTGTGGGCACCTTGACTGTGGGCGATAGATGGCAGATAGGAGACTTTTTGCCCAAAGATGGGGTAGCGTCCAATAGAGATTTTCTGGAGGCAGGATTTAAAATGGACGGTGATAAATATTACGGGGTTATTATAAAGGAAAAGTAAAACCAATGATGATATTAAAAAAAATAGATATTTGGTTGGACAAATTGAATGTCAAAATTCAAGAGAGCAAAGATAAATTACTTAGGCCCGTTTTATTTTTTTTAAGGAAGATTGGATTCACTGCAAATATTTTGAGCACGCTAAAGGTTGTCGTCGCTTGTTTGGCTGTTTATATTGCACGGGAAAATTTAATTTTTGCCGCTTGGGTATTTATGGGGGTTTATTTTCTCGATGTCCTTGACGGGTCAATGGCTCGATATATGGGTAAGAACTCTGACCGCGGGAAATTTATTGATGTTTTTACAGATCAGGCTATTTATACTTTGATTGTTTTTACTTTGATCCTAATAGATTTTTTGGATATAAAGGCCTTGGCCTATAATTTGTTGGTTGTGCCGGTATTATACTTGTTTGTTATTATAGAGAGAAACGAGGGCAAGCCAACAGATTGGGTTATTAAGCCAGTTGCTAAATTAACCTATTATAAAATATTAATATTGGGGGCTGCACTGATGGTTGTTTTCGGTTGGGGGAGTAAGGTGACGGCCAATTGGGTTTTGTATTTTACTAATTTTTTAGTGACCCTGCATCTAATACATTCTTATGGGGTGGTGATAAAGAGGAAAGCTTAGTAAATAATATAAAAAGATAAATAATAAAACAGGAAATATGCTTTCTGTTTTTTATTTTGGCTAATATTAGTATTTTTATTTATATTTTTTGTTTTTTCTATTGACAACATTTAATATATGTGCTATTATATTAAGATTTATAGAATTATTGGAAGAACTTTAAAAATTAATATTTTTAATTAAAACAAGTAATTTGGAGGTTTAGATATTAATTAGTGGTTATTAACTCGGTTTCGACTGGGTTTGGCCATTTAGTTAATATTTTTAGTAATAAAGCTTTTGGCTTATATTACACCTTTTATAACCATGCTTAATTATTTCATGGTTTTAGATCCGCCCAAGCGGCGGGCTTTAACCTCCAAATTACTTTGTTTAATTAATAACCCCTGCCCTTATAAGGCAGGGGTTTTATATTTGCATTTTTTTATTTTTTTATGTATAATGTGATAAGTAAAATTTAATATTTTGCACCAAAAGGCTGCCGATTAAAAACGGGCCCAGAAATCTCAAAACTTCCGACCATACTCGAAGAAAAAACAAAAAATTTTTGAGCCCTGGCAAAAAAGATCGGCAGCCTTTTGGTTTTGCCAATATTTTAAGACCTTGACACAAATATTTTTAGTGTTATATTTATAATTAGCACTCATACTTGACGAGTGCTAACCGAAAGTATATAATATTTTTAGGATAATAAACAACCCTGATATGAATACAAGACAAGAGGAGTTATTTATCAAAATTATAAAAGAACACATAAAAACCGCCAAGGCGGTTGGTTCAGAGCTCTTGGCCAATAAATACAATATGGGTGTTTCTTCGGCTACCATTAGAAATGACATGGCCGAATTGGAGGGTTTGGGTTTTATTGGACAACCCCATACATCGGCTGGCCGGGTTCCAACCGAAAAGGGCTATCGCTATTATATTGATAATTATTTAAAAAAAGACATAGAAATAAGTAGTCAGGGTAAAAAAGAATTAGATAAAATATCAGAAGAATTACCAAACGATGTTTCGATAAAGGATAAGGCCTTGGCTAAGGCCATAGCAAAAATTGCTGACACGGCAGTGATAGTTGCATGGTCCAAAGACGATGTTTATTATACGGGGATCGCCAATTTGTTGTCCCAGCCAGAATTTGAGGATTTTAATTTGATCCATAATATTTCGGCCGTGGTGGATAGATGCGAGGGTATTCTGGAAGATATTTTCGACAAAGTTGAGGGAACAGAAATAAAAATTGGTAAAGAAAATTATTTTTCCCCACAATGCGCTAGTATCATTACTAAAAGCAAGAATAGACTGATCAGTATTTTGGGGCCGATGCGTATGGATTATGAAAAAAATTTGAGTTTGATTAATTATGTTAATAAAATTTAAAACTAAAATTTATGGATAAACACCACCAACAGCAACCAAAAGAAGATAAGATATGCTCAGAAGACCAGCAAGAGCTAGAGAAGAAATGCGAAGAGTATTTGCACGGCTGGAAGAGGGCACAGGCGGATTATGAGAATTTGAAAAAGACAACGGAGAAAGAAAAACTAGAGTGGGTAAAGTTGGCCAATCAGGGAATTTTGCTCCAATTATTGCCAATTTATGATCATTTGAAGCTAGCTATAAAACATATACCAGAGGGAGAGAAGAAAACAAATTGGGTCGTGGGTATAGTAAATATTAAAAATCAGCTGACAAAATTTTTGTCAGAAGCGGGAGTGGAAGAAATAAAGACAGTAGGTGAGAAATTTAACCCTGAGGAGCACGAGGCTGTGGCAGTAAGTGAAGATAATATTGATAACCAAGAGGAGGAAATTAGTGAGGAGTTGCACCCGGGTTATAAATTGCATGGTAAGGTATTGTATCCGGCTAAAGTAAAAATTTGATTATTATTAATTTGTCCGTTTGCCAAGGGCGGCGGGCAAAAATAGAGGAAAATATGTCACTTATAAAGTGGTCACCAATGCTCGAACCGTTCGGGGATTGGGACAGATGGCTCGATGCGCCATTTGCTTTTGCCCCAGCGGTGAATATTTGGGAGGACGAAAATAATGTTTACGTAGAAGCTCCCTTACCAGGAGTTGACCCCGAGAACGTCAATATCGCTATTGAAAACGATATTTTGACTATCGAGGGAATGCAGGAAAAGAAAAGCGAAGTGGAAGAAAAGAATTATTATCGCAAAGAAGTGCGCTCTGGTTCTTTTCACCGGGCGTTGGCTCTCCCAACGGCAGTTAAGGGTGATGAAGCTAAGGCGGAATATGAAAAAGGGATTTTGAAAATAGTGGTGCCCAAAGAAGAGAGGGCCAAGCCGAAGAAAGTGAAGGTGGAAGTGAAGAGGTAAGTAACTAGTAAAAGAGTAATTTTTTTACTAATTCCCCATTTGTCTTTGGACAAGTGGGGAGACGTGAGAAAATTATAAATTAAAAATTAATTTAATTATATATGCCAAAAATATTAGGTATTGATCTTGGTACCACTAATTCCTGCATGGCGATCATGGAAGGTGGTAGCCCAAAAATTTTGGAAAATAAGGAAGGTAATCGTACTACGTCGTCAATTGTGGCTATTAATAAAACCGGCGAACGATTGGTCGGTCTTTTGGCCAAGCGTCAGGCGGTGACTAACCCAACTAACACTTTATTTTCCATTAAGCGTCTGATTGGTCGCAGGTTTGAAGACGAAGAGGTGCAAAGAGATTTAAAATCTATGCCTTTCAAAATCAAACAAGCTGGCGTGGGCGTAAAAGTGGAAATGAGCGGCAAAGATTATACGCCGCAGGAGATTTCGGCGATGGTTTTGGCCAAACTAAAAGCTGATGCTGAAGAAAAATTGGGTGAAAAAATTACCGAAGCGGTGATTACGGTGCCGGCTTATTTTGATGATGCACAAAGACAAGCAACAAAAGAAGCTGGAGAAATAGCCGGTTTAACTGTTAAAAGAATTATTAACGAACCAACAGCCGCGGCTTTGGCTTATGGTTTTGAAAAGAAAAAAGGCCAGCAAATCGCCGTTTATGATTTGGGCGGCGGTACTTTTGATATTTCTATTTTGGATGTTTCTTCTGATACAGTAGAAGTAAAATCAACCAATGGTGATACCCATCTTGGTGGCGATGATTTTGATCAAAGAATTATGGGTTGGATTTTGGATGAATTTAAAAAGACTGAAGGCATTGATTTATCAAAAGACCCGATGGCTCTGCAAAGAGTAAAAGAAGCGGCAGAAAAAGCTAAAATAGAGCTTTCTACGGCCATGGAAACAGAAATTAATCAGCCATTTATAACTTCTGGAGCTGACGGCCCGAAGCATATGCTGATAAAGATAACCAGAGCGAAATTAGAAGAGCTGGTCGGTGATTTGGTAGAAAAAACTTTAGAGCCAACGAAAAAGGCCCTAGCCGATGCTGGGCTCGAGGCAAAAAATATTGAAGAAGTGGTTTTGGTGGGCGGTATGACCAGAATGCCTTTGGTCCAACAAACAGTAGAGAAATTTTTTGGTAAAAAGCCAAATATGAGCGTGAACCCAGATGAAGTGGTAGCGGCTGGCGCGGCTGTCCAGGCCGGGGTTTTACAGGGTGATGTAAAAGATGTGCTACTTTTAGACGTAACGCCCTTAACTCTTGGTATTGAAACATTGGGAAGTGTAGCCACCCCTTTGATTGAGAGAAATACCACTATTCCAACTTCTAAATCACAGGTATTTTCTACGGCCGTTGATAATCAGCCAAGCGTGGAAATTCACGTGGTCCAAGGTGAAAGGCCCATGGCGCATGACAATAAAACCCTGGGTAGATTTATTTTGGATGGTATTATGCCGGCACCTAGGGGCGTGCCGCAAATTGAAGTAACTTTTGATATCGACGCCAATGGTATTTTGAATGTGAAAGCCAAAGATAAAGGCACTGGCAAAGAACAGCATATTACCATTACTGCTTCAACTGGTCTTTCCAAAGATGAGATTGAGAAGATGAAAAAAGAAGCTGAAGCGCATGCGGATGAGGACAAAAAAAAGAAAGAGCAGATTGAGGTAAAGAATATGGCTGATACTTTATCTTATACTACTGAGAAGGCGCTAAAAGAAGCTGGCGACAAGGTTGACGTAAATATTAAAAAAGATGTAGAAGAAAAGTTGGAGGTTCTAAAAAAAGTTAAAGACGGAGAGGATACTGAGGCAATTAAAAAAGCCACAGAAGAATTGTCGCAAGCGGCGCAAAAGATTGGGGAAGCACTTTATAAACAACAAGCAACTAGCAACCAGCAACAAGCGACAGATAATGCGCAGGCGCCTGGTGCCGAGGAAAAGAAGGCGGAGGAGGCTCAGTATGAGGAGGTAAAAAAGTAAGTTTTGTATAATTTGCTAGTTATTATCAATTATAGTTAGAGACGCGCTGCGGCGCGTCTCTGTAAAAGTGAAAAATTTATTAATTAAACTAATAACATGGAAAATCAACAGGGACAACAAAAGCAGATACAGATCAAAGTTTCTGATGAAACTTTGAAAGGTTTTTATGCCAATGCCATGCAGGTGATGCACTCTAAAGAAGAGTTTGTCTTGGATTTTATGAATTTGTCGCCAGTGCAGGGCGTGGGCATTGTGGGCTCAAGAATTATTATGTCACCGGGACACATGAAAAGAGTGATTGCGGCGCTGCAGGATAATATGGCAAAATATGAGAGTGGATTTGGTAAAGTGGAACAGGCTGATGAGCCCGGGGAAATGGGCTTTAAAGGATAATTTAAATTTATAATTTTTTAGACTAGAATATATTTTTTCATGGCAAGTGATTATTACGAAATTCTTGGGGTGCCAAAGAGTGCCAGCCAAGAGGAAATAAAAAAAGCTTTTCGGAAATTGGCGCACGAACATCATCCGGATAAAAAGAGTGGTAATGAGGCCAAATTTAAAGAAATAAACGAGGCATATCAGGTTTTGAATAATCCGGAAAAGCGCAAACAATATGATCAGTTCGGCCAGACTTTTAATAGTTCTGGTGGTTTTGGCGGTAGTCAAGGATTTGGGGGGGGTGGATTTAATTGGCAGGATTTTGCCAATCAGTATGGGAACCAGAGCGGCTTTAGGACTAATATAAACTTTGAAGATTTGGATTTAGGTGATATTTTTGGTGAATTTTTTGGCGGCGGAGCAAGGAGAGGCGGACGAGCAGGCCGCAGGGCAAGAGGTGAGGATTTGGAATATAAGATTGAGATTACTTTAAAAGAGGCCGTTTTTGGTGTGGAAAAAATAATTAATATAAAAAAGCAGGAAAGTTGTAGCAATTGTCAGGGGAGGGGTTATGATGGTTCGGCTAAGTTGGAAAATTGTAAAACCTGTGATGGCAAGGGCAGAATAGTGCGACAGCAAAGGACTATTTTTGGTGTTTATCAGAGCGAGCAGGCGTGTGGGGATTGTGACGGTAGTGGCAAAAAGCCAGATAGATATTGTAATATTTGTGGTGGAGATGGTAGATTGATAAAAGAGAAGCAGTTAAAGATAAAAATTCCAGCTGGTATAGATAACGGGCAAAGTATAAAATTGACAGGCGAGGGCGAAGCGGGTGAAAAAGGATCGCCGGCTGGCGATCTTTATATTAGTTTTATGGTCTTGCCCATGGCTGGTTTTAAACGCGAGGGCGATGATATTTTATCTAAAAAAGAAATCAATATTGCTCAGGCGGCTTTGGGTGATAAGGTTGAGGTGGAAACTTTGGACGGCTGGGTTAATTTAAAGATCCCTTCTGGAACTCAGGGCGGCAAGGTTTTTAAATTACCAGGCAAGGGGATCAACAGATTGCACGGGAGGGGCCGGGGAGATCAGTTGGTAGAGATAGTCGTGAAGACGCCCGAGAATTTGAGTCGGAGAGCAAAAAGCCTATTGGAAGAGTTGGAGGAAGAAATAAAATAAAGACGGCCGAGAGGCCGTTTTATTATTTTGGTATTATGTTATAATAAAAACATATGTTGACTTTTATTTTGGATTTATCAATCAAGGCTCCTGCCGGGGTCGGCGAGATTGCTGGGCAAGTGACCAATACCAGCTATGTTGGCAATATTTTGGTAGCCTTGTTTTTTTTGGTTATTATCGCGGTATATGGATTTTTTTTAGATCCACACAACCGTTTGATAAATTTAATAGGCGTTTATATGGGAGTGGTGGTAGTTGAGTTTTTCCCGTTCGAAAATTTGTTTTTTGGGGGTTTATCTTTGTGGCTGGCTCAACTATTGGTTTTCTCAATAACGCTTTTTCTGGCCGCAGTATTTTTGTCGATGACCCATTTATTGAAGGTTGTTTTTGTGAAGAATTTTTTAAAGAGGTGGTTAGAGTCTGGCATTAACGGATTTTTACACGGTGCTTTTTTGGTGAGTTTTGTCTTATCTTTGTTGCCAGTAAAATTTTTGACCCAGTTTTCTCCCTGGGTATTAAATACATTTATCAGCGAAAAGGCTAGGTTTTGGTGGGCGATTTTGCCTTTGGCTGGATTGTTGTTAATGCGCAATAAATCAAAAGTTGGCAGGCCACCAGCGTATTAGATAATAGATTTTATTCCAGACAGGGTTTCAGCTTGGATAATTTTTTGTCTCCAGCCAGAGGCATTTTTTTGTCCTTTGAAATAGTGGACCAGGTGTTTCCGCAAGGGGATAAGATTATTGTTGTCTTTTAGAAATAATTTGGCGTGGCGCAAAATTATTTTTTTTCTTTCAGCCAAAGTGGTGTTGATGGATCTGTTATTTTTTATTTCCTGAAAAAGCCAGGGATTGCCAATGACTCCTCGAGCTAGCCCTAGTCCGTCGGCTCCAGTTTTGTTCAGAATATCTTTGGCGTCCTCAAGCGAATTGAGGCCGCCATTGGCCAAGACAATTTTATCTGGGATAAGCGTTTTTATTTTTTTAATTAAATCACAATCAATGTCGCCATTGAAGCCCTGTTTCAAGGTGCGGCCGTGGATCATAACAGCAGCCCAAGGCAAATTTTTGACTTTTTTTATAAAATCCAGAGCAGAGACATTTTTTATCCCAGCTCGGATTTTTATAGAAACTGGCAGTTGGCTATTATCACAAACGGCCTGGATGATTTTGTAAGATTTATTTAAATCATTCATAAGAGCGGCGCCAGCACCGTTTTGGGCAACTTTGGGTGCAGGGCAGCCAAAATTAATGTCAATACCCACTGGGTGATGAGCAATTATTTTATTAATGATTTTTACAGCGCTGGCGAATTTGTCTGGGTCTGTACCGAAAAGCTGAAAAACAAGGGGACATTCTTTGGAATTGAATTTTAGTAGATCAAGAGTTTTTTTGTTTTTATAACACAGGCCATCAACAGAGATCATTTCTGAATAAACAACATCGGCGCCAAATTCACGGCAAAGCAGGCGAAAAGCCGAGTCGGTGTAGCCGGCCATGGGAGCGAGGGCGACTATTGGTTTTGAGAGCTTGAGCCAGAAGTTATTAATCATATAAATATTTAATCATATAAACATTAAAACATAAAGGGCAATAAGATAATCAAAAAATCCCGAGGGCATCGGAATTTTTTGATGGTGGGCCGGGTTGGATTCGAACCAACGAAGGCAAAAGCCAGCAGATTTACAGTCTGCCCCAGTTGACCGCTTTGGTACCGACCCAGGAGATATTTGATTTTAGTTTTAGATTAACATAGTTTTGATGATTAATCAAGGTCTGGTCAGGGAGTATTGGTTTTGTTAGAATAGATAATATGACAAAAAGATTATTTTTGGCAATAGATTTGCCGGAGAAAATGAAAGATGAACTTGTTGGCTGGCAAAGGAATCTGGCTGGAGAATCAGGCGTGCGCTGGACGCCAAGGGAGAATTTGCATATTACTGTAGCTTTTTTGGGTGATATTGAGGAAGATAAGATAGGAGAGTTGATCGAAAAAGTGAAAGGAGCATTGAGAGAATCAAAGCCTTTTAAACTGGAATTTCGAGGGGTGGTCCTGGCGCCACCGCGAGGCGAGCCAAGAATGATTTGGGCTGATTTTTTTGAAAACAGGGAATTTGGTGAATTGGCAAAAATGATATGGTTGGCAGCAGGGGATTATGTGTTGCCGGAGATTTATAATAAAATTGGAGAGCAGAAGATTCATGTGACTTTGGCGAGATTTAGACAGCCGATTTATTTAAGTGTTTTAAGACAGCCGGAATTGTCGGAGAAAATTTTTGAAGTTGGGGAGATATTTTTGATGGAATCAGAATTGACTCCCGAGGGGCCGTATTATAAAACAATTTTTAATTTTAAATTTTAAATGGAGGAATTTCAAAAGGAAGTTTTTCGGGTGGTGAAGAAAATACCAAAGGGGCAGGTTTTGACCTATAAACAGGTAGCGAAATTGGCTGGGCGGCCCAAGGCGTATCGGGCAGTGGGGAATATTTTGAATAAAAATTATGACCCGAAAATACCGTGTCATCGGGTGATCCGGTCGGATGGGAGAGTGGGAGGGTATAATCGGGGAGAGGTGAGAAAGGTCGAGATATTGAGGAAAGAAAAAGCGATTTAAGATTTATGATTTAAGATTTAAGAATTATTTAAAATTTAAAATTGTAAACATGCCGGAATTACCAGAAGTAGAAACAATAAAAAGAGAGTTGGTCGAACTGATTAAAAACCCGCCCAATGGCGAGGCAAGTAAAAAAATAAAATCAGTAGATATAAATTTGGCCAAACAGGTGAAAATGCCCAAGGCTAAATTTTTGCGTTTGGTTGAGGGGCAAAAGATTAAAAACATAAGGCGCAGAGCCAAGATGATTATTTTTGATTTGGCCAGTGGGTGGCATTTGGTTTTCCATTTGAAAATGACGGGGCAGTTGATTTATCGAGGCAAGGGCGGCAAATTGGCCGGTGGCGGTCATCCGATTCGACAAGATCTGGAAGATTTACCCAATAAGTATTCGCATGTGATTTTTAATTTCCAAGGCGGGAGCAGATTATTTTTTAATGATCTGCGGCAGTTTGGCTGGGTAAAATTGGTAAATAATAAAGAGTTGGAAAAAATTGATAAGGAATTTGGGATAGAGCCACTGGAAAGAGAATTTACTTTTAAAAGATTCAAAGAGTTACTGGAGAAAAAGCAGAATAAAGTGATCAAGCCATTATTGCTGGAACAAGGCGTGATCGCTGGTATCGGTAATATTTATGCTCAGGAAGCGTGTTTTTGCGCGGGGATAATGCCCAATCGGCGGGTAAAGGATATTGATGAGGCGGAGTTAAAAAAACTTTACAACTGTTTGATTAAAATATTAAAATTGGCTGTAGAAAAGAAGGGGACCTCGGCTGATAATTATGTAGATGCTTTTGGTAGACAAGGATCTATGGTAGAATATTTAAAAGTGTATGATCGTAAAGGAAAGAAGTGTTATAAATGTCGAGGAGAGATAAAAGTTATGAAGCAGGGGTCGAGAACAACGGCGTATTGTGGAGCGTGCCAGAGGTAATTTAAGAATTTTTAATTTTTAAATTAAAACAGTAAAATTAATTATAGTATGAAATTTTATCACGGCTCTAGAAACGGCAACCTTAATACAATAAAGAAACAGCAAGCGGCAGCAGCTGAGGGATTAGTGGTCCCCGAGGATGAATTATTAAATGCTATTTACTTAACACCACGCTATGATTATGCTTTGGCGATGGCCGCTAGGCCCGAGGGCGTAACTCACATTGATACAAAAAATAATATAATTGAATTTGAGCACCCTGAATTATTTGATCCAGAAAAGGAGGTATATATTTATGAAGTGGAAGTTCCGGAGGTAGAAGCAAGACAAATCGATGATTTGCAATGGGTGGTTGAAAATCGAGAAGAGGTTGGACTGGTGAATAAGTCGCCTCATAAAGCCGGGGAGATAGAACAATATTATAGATTAAAAAATTGGGCTAGGGAAGGAGAAAGTGAATTTAGATCAGGATTAAGAAGGAGATAGTTTTTAAAATTAAAAAATAGGGTTATTAATTAAAAATTAAAATTGTACTAATATGCCGGATTATACAGATAAATATTCGGTCGGAATTATTGGCGGGGGAATGGTGGGGAGTGCGGCCAAGCAATATTATAAAAATGCACGGGTTTATGATCTTGACCCCAAGCGCGCGACGCACAGTTTTGAAGAGGTGTGCGAACAAGATTATATTTTTGTGTCGGTGCCGACGCCAATGGGTGAGGGAGGTAAAATAAATTTGACTGCGGTGGAGGAGACGCTGGAGAGGATTCCCAATGGTAAGAAAATTATTTTAAAATCAACGGCAGTGCCGGGGACAACGGAGCGGTTGCAAGAGAAGTATCCTGACAAGCAGATGGTTTATGTGCCAGAATTTTTGACGGCCAAGTTCGCGGCTGAGGATTTTGCTTTCCCGGACAAAAATGTGGTGGGTTATACCAAAAGATATCCTGATCTGGCCAAGGAGGTGGCGGAGATTTTACCCCGGGCTAATACCCTGATCTGTAAGGCGACAGAAGCTGAGATGATCAAATATTCTACCAATTCTTATTATGCGATGAAGGTGATTTTTGCCAATGAGATTTATGATTTGTGCCAAGCATTGGGAATTGATTATGAAGTAGTGCATAAAGGGTTTACTTTGGATAAGAGAATTAATGATTCCCATTTTCAGATATTTTTTGATGGTAAGCGGGGAGTAAGGGGGGCTTGCTTGCCAAAGGATACGGCGGCGATCGTGGAGAGAGCCAAGGAGCTTGGTGTGGATTTGAGTTTGATCCGGCAGGTAATCGAGGCGAATAAGAAATACGTGAAATAGAATTATGAATAATGAATTATGAATTATGGGGGCGTGCAGGGCGCGCCTCTTGTTTTTGTTTGATTTTTTCGGGGTTTTAAAGTAAAATTAGGATATATTATCCTTAATTAAATTAAGCTAAAAATATGTTAGATGAGCAACAAATCCGCAAGGAAAAGCTAGATAAAATAAAAAAAGCCGGGGTTAATCCCTATCCGTCAAAATTCCAGAAAAAAGACGAGGTGATACAGATAAAAGAAGCTGAAGACGGCACCAAATTAAAAACTGCCGGTCGGCTTTTGATTACTAGGATTATGGGCAAATTGTGTTTTGCTCACATTGAAGATTTTTCCGGTAAGGCTCAAATTGCCTTGAAAGCTGATGAGGTGGGTGAGGAGAAGTTTAAATTTTTTACAGACCATTTTGACCCGGGTGATTTTATTGGTGTGGAGGGTGAGGTTTTTACCACCCATAAAGGCGAGAAGACATTATTGGTGAAAAAATATGAATTATTATCAAAAGCGCTTTTGCCTTTGCCAGAAAAATGGCATGGTCTGAAAGATGAGGAAGAGAAATTGCGCAAAAGATATCTAGATATGATCGCCAACCCAGAGGTAAAAGAAATGATTATTAAAAAAGCAAAATATTATCAGTCCATGAGAGAATTTTTAATCAAGAAAGGATTTGTGGAGGTCGAAACCCCGGTTTTGGAAAACACCACTGGCGGAGCGGACGCTAGACCATTTATCACTCACCATAATGCTTTGGATATGGATGTTTATTTGCGGATTTCAGTTGGGGAACTCTGGCAGAAAAGACTCATGGTCGGCGGACTAGAAAAAACGTTTGAAATGGGTAGGATTTTCCGCAATGAGGGTATGGATGCCGAGCATTTGCAGGATTATACATCGATGGAGTTTTATTGGGCGTATGCTAATTGGCGAGATAACATGCGACTGACCGAAGAATTGGTGAAATATGTGGCCAAGGAAACTTTCGGGACTTTGAAATTTAAGATCAAAAATTTTGAAGTTGATTTGGGTAAGAAGTGGGAAGAATATGATTACCGTGAAGAGATTTTGAAGCGTACGAAAATTGATATTGACAAGACTGATGTCAAAGAAATAAAGAAAAAACTACAAGAACTGAAAGTAGAATATGATGATTTTAATAATTTGGAGCGGGGAATTGATCAGCTTTGGAAATATTGCCGTCGGCAAATTGCCGGTCCGGGCTATTTGGTTTATCCACCAAAAACCGTGTCGCCACTAGCCAAAGAATCCCCCGAGAGGCCAGGTTATGTGGAGAGATTTTGGCTTATTATGGCTGGTAGTGAACTTTGTAATGGTTATAGTGAGTTGAATGATCCATTGGATCAAGAAGAAAGATTTAGAGAACAACAAAAGATGCGAGATAAGGGTGATGACGAGGCGCAGATGAAAGATGATGATTTTGTAGAAGCCCTGAAACATGGTATGCCGCCGACAACCGGCCTTGGTATTTCCGAGCGGTTGTTTGCTTTTCTTTTGGATAAACCGGTGCGGGAGTGCCAGATATTTCCCTTGATGAAACCAAGGAATTAAGTATAAGGTATTAAGTATAAAGCATTTATGGAAAAAAGCTTATCAAAATTACAAATTACTCGCGAAACCTGTTTTAAACTGGTAGGGAAATATGTGTCGCCGGAAGGCCGGCCGCATTTGTTTAATACTGAAGCGGCGATGGCGGCTTTGGCGCGGGAGTTTGGAGAAGACGAGCACACTTGGGCCATGTGCGGGCTACTTCATGATATTGATTATGAGAAAATTACGAGTAAAGAAAATATGGAAGCGCACATGCAGGAGCACTGCGGAGAAATGACCGAAAAATTTTTAAAAGAGATTGATTTTCCAGATGATTTGATTCGCGCCATTCAATCCCACAATGAAGTACAAAATATACCGAGAGATTCAAAATTGGCCAAAGCCCTTTTTGCGGTTGACGGCTTGACTGGGTTTATTGTGGCGGTTTCCAAAGTGATGCCGGACAAATTAGTTTCTTCAGTAAAAATTGAATCAGTTCTAAAAAGGTTTAAAGAAGCGCGTTTTGCCGCGGCAGTCAGTCGGGAAAATATTTTTACTTGCGAGAGCGAACTCGGGATACCGAGAGAAAAGTTTGTGGAGATAGTTTTGAAGGCAATGAAGAATGTATAATGTATTATGTATAATGTATTATGGAAAATACAAAAATTACAAAGTTTACTGATTTAAACGCCTGGAAAGAAGCGCATAAGTTAGTTTTGTTAATTTATAAAATAACAAAAGATTTTCCCAAGGAAGAAATATATGGGTTGACTAGCCAATTAAGACGTTGCGCAATTTCTATTTCTTCTAACATTGCCGAAGGGTTCAGTCGACAATCGTTCAAAGACAAAGCAAATTTTGATAGTATGGCTCTTGGTTCGACCACAGAATTGCAGAATCAGATTTTAGTGGCAAAAGATGTTGGTTATATAACAGCAGAGAAATTTAACCAAATTGCCGACCAGACGATTATTGTTCACAAGTTAATCAACGGCTTAATAAAATATTCCCGATCCCATAATACTTAATACATTATACATAATACAATTTAGTAATTAATTTAAAAAACATATGTGGTACACAATTTTAGGGATTATTGTGTTTCTGGTCCTTATTTCTCTCCGCCAGATCAATCAATATGAACGGGGTGTGATGTTCACTATGGGCCGCTATACAGGCATGAAAAATCCGGGCTGGAGAATTGTTTGGCCGATTTTTCAATCAATGAAAAAAGTGGATATCCGCGTCAAGGCCGTGGATGTGCCAGATCAAGAGGCCATTACCAAGGATAATATATCGGTGCGCGTTAACGCGGTGATTTATTATAAAATATCTGACGCGGCCAGAGCAGTAATTGAAGTGCAAGACTTTTATTACGCCGTGTCACAATTAGCTCAGACTACTATGAGAAATGCTGTGGGCGAAGTGGATTTGGATCAATTGCTTTCTAACCGTGATGAAGTATCAAAAAGAATTCAGATGGTGGTGGACGCGGCCACGGATCCGTGGGGCATTAAAGTGGATTCAGTGGAATTGAAAGATATCAATTTGCCAGAAGACATGAAGAGAACGATTGCTAAACAAGCAGAAGCCGAGCGCGAAAGACGAGCGGTGATTATTAAAGCCGAAGGCGAAGTGGTGGCGGCCGAGAATATGGCCAAAGCGGCCAATATCTTGGCGAGTTCGCAAGGTGCTTTGCATTTGCGCACTTTGCAGACGATTAATGATGTTTCTTCGGATCAATCTAATACTTTAGTGTTTGCGATACCACTCGAGGTTTTGAGGGCGTTTGAGGGGATGAAGAAAGTATAATGTAGAGTGTATAAAGTATTATGGAATATTTAAAAAATTCTTATAAAACCTTAAAACATTTAATCGCCATACCTTTGGTGAGTACTTTAATAATCCCGTTATTAATAGCAGATATCTGGGTAGAAATTTATCATCGGATTTGTTTTCCTTTGTATGGAATTCCATATATAAAAAGAAAGGCATATATAAAAATAGTTGATCGGGCCAAGCTTAAATATTTAAATTTTTGGCAAAAGATATATTGTATGTATTGTGGTTATGGTAATGGCGTTGTAAATTATTGGACAAAAATCGCCGGAGAAACAGAAAGATATTGGTGTGGCATAAAACATAAAAAAGATAGTAATTTTGTAGAGTCAGAAAGCCAGAAAGAATTTGCAGAATATAATAATGAAGAAAGTTTTAATAAAAAATATAAAAAATAATTTTATGCTTGATATAAACAAAATCCGCAATCAAAAAGAAGAAGTGGAAAAAGCCCTACTCAAAAGGATGGAGCGGGGGAGTTTTGATCTGGATGAAATAATTACATTGGATGACCGGCGAAAGGAACTAATTCAAAAGACTGATGAATTGAAGGCAGAGAGAAATAAATTTTCCAAAACTAAACCCACACCAGAAATTATTGAAGAGATGAAAAAAGTGGGGGAGAATATAAAGGAATTAGATGAGAAGTTGGCTAGGGTGGAGGAAGAATTAAAAGAAAAATTGTCAGCTTTGCCGAATATTCCGGCGGATGATGTCGTGGCAGGAGGCAAGGAAAATAATAAAGTTTTAAAAACATTTGGTGATAAACCAGAGTTTAAATTTTCAGCAAAAGATCATGTGGAATTGGCCACTAGCTTGGGCTTGATTGATTATGAACGCGCGGCCAAGATGAGCGGGGCTGGTTTTTGGTGCTATACTGGCGATGGGGCGCTGCTTGAGTGGGCGTTATTAAATTATTTTATTGAATTTCACAAAAAAAATGGCTATGAATTTTTGCTTTTACCATTTTTGTTAAATGAGGCGTCGGCTTATGCTTCCGGGCACTTGCCAAAATTTCGCGAAGATTTATTCTGGGTGGAGGACGGGCTGTGTTTGGACGCTACTTCAGAAATGATGATTAATAATTTTCACCGCGATGATATTTTGGATGGCGAAAAATTGCCCAAGAAATATTATTCATATTCGGCGTGTTTCCGGCGCGAAGCGGGGAGCTACAGAAAAGAGGAAAGAGGAATGGTTAGGGGACATCAGTTTAATAAAATTGAAATGTTTCAATTTACTAAACCAGAAGATTCTTGGGTCGCGTTTGACGAATTAGTAAAAAATGCCGAAGAATTGGTGAGTGGTTTGGGACTTAATTTTCAAACAGTGCAACTGGCAGCAGCTGATGCTTCGGCGGCGATGGCGAAA
Source organism: Candidatus Kuenenbacteria bacterium (assembly GCA_012797775.1). Taxonomy (NCBI): domain Bacteria; phylum Candidatus Kueneniibacteriota; species Candidatus Kuenenbacteria bacterium. Next base: position 30,993 of record JAAZOM010000024.1, read on the forward strand.
ACTATTGATATTGAAGTCTGGATTCCATCAATGAATACTTATAAAGAAGTGTCGTCTGTTTCTAATGCTTTGGATTATCAGGCCAGACGGGCAAATATTCGTTATAAGGCGGAAAATGGCAAGAATGAATTTGTCCATACTTTGAATGGTTCAGGGCTGGCCACCTCTAGATTAATCCCAGCGATTTTGGAACAATTTCAGCAGAAAGATGGGAGTGTGGAAGTGCCAAAGGTTTTGCAGAAAATGGTGGGGAAGAAGAAAATAGAGAAAAAATAAGTAATTAGTGACTCGTAATTAGTAATTTTTAGAATTATGAAAAAAATAAATGTAGCAGTAATATTTGGCGGGCGGAGCGGGGAACATGAGGTGTCTCTGGTTTCGGCTACGTCGGTGATAAAAAATTTGAATAAGAAAAAATATAATATTATTCAGGTGGGTATCACCAAAGATGGCCAGTGGCTAGTGGGGCCCGATACTTTGAAATATTTGAAAACCGGACAGGGTAAAAATTTTGTAAGAGAGGCGATCGGACCAGATACCCTCAAGAATAAGCTCGGAAAAAATAAGATTGATGTGGTATTCCCGGTTGTACACGGGACCTTCGGCGAAGACGGGACGTTGCAGGGACTAATGGAGTTGGCTGATGTGCCATATGTGGGAGCCGGGGTTTTGAGTTCGGCTGTGTGTATGGATAAAATAATGCAGAAAATTTTGTGCGGAGCAGAGAAGATTTTAGTGCCAGATTGGATTTGGTTTTCCAAAAGCGAATGGTCTTTAATAAAAGGAAATAAAATTTATTTCAAGAAATGGGCGGAGGGTATTGAGAAACGATTGGGCTACCCAATGTTTGTCAAACCATCTAATTCTGGTTCGTCGGTAGGTATCAGTAAGGCCCATGATCGGGGGGAATTGGTCAAGGCGATTCACGAGGCAGTCAAATATGACCGGAGAATTTTGGTTGAAAAGGGAATCGAGGGCGCGATGGAGATAGAGGTGGCGGTTTTGGGCAATGAAAAGCCGGAAGCATCTACTCCGGGACAGGTAATACCATCAAACGAATTTTATGATTATGATGCCAAGTATGTTGATGGTAAGTCAAAGTCTCTGATCCCGGCTCCCTTGCCAAAAGAGGTGATAAAAAAGATACAAGATATAGCGATAGAGTCTTTCCGGCTATTGGATGGTGCGGGGATGGCCAGAGTAGATTTTTTGGTAAAAAAAGAGACAATGGGCTGGAAGATTTATTTGAATGAATTGAATACCATACCGGGTTTCACCTCAATCAGTATGTATCCAAAAATGTGGGAAGCGAGCGGGGCGGTCTTTGGTAAGTTGTTGGAGGCCTTGATAATACTTGCGAGAAGGAGATATGACGAGAAAAAAAAATTGCAGACTAGCTATAAAACAAAGAAGGCGTGGTATAAGTAGGTAAGTGGGTCAGTAGGAAGTTTTATAAAAAATATAAAAAAAATTTGATGAATAGAAAATTTTTAAAAACCAAAGGGCAGTTGGATATTTTGGCTGAGAGAAAGCCTAAGGGTAGGATGGGCAAATCGGCGCATAAGAAAAAAAGACTAGTTTTTCTTTTTTTCTTTTTTTTGATTTTGGCAGGATTGATTTATTTTTTTGTTTATTCATCATTTTTTAGGATAAATAGGGTTATTATTAATGGCATTAATGAGGTCGAGAACATAAATGCGGTGCAAATAGGAGTAAATAAATATACTGAAGGATATAAGTTTTTTATCTGGCCCAAAAATAATATTTTGTTTTTGAATAAAGGAAAGGCAGTTTTATTTTTGGGTCAGGATATAAAAATTGAGGATATAAAAATTGCGAAAGAATTGCCGAGGACTCTAATTGTGGAGGCCAAGGACAAATTGCCAATTCTTTTTTGGCAAGAGGTCGAGCAGGGTTATTATATTGATAAGAGCGGTTTGGTTTTGGCGGCCGTGAACGATAATACAAAATATAATTTACCGGTTATCGCGAGGAGTACGACCACGGCAGTATCGGTGGGGGTAAAGATTATTGGCGAAAACGACGTGTCTTTTATCAGAATGGCAATAGGTAAGATTGGTGAGAAGTTGAGGGGATTTAAAATCGCCAAGATAGAGGTCAAGGATTATAGTAACAGGGATGTTAGTTTTTATATTGATGGTGGGTGGAGGTTGATAATGAGTGTCGCAGGAAAAAAGGAGATTGATGGCGCCTTAGATAATTTGGTTGGTTTTTTGGAGCAAGAGGTGGTAGACACAAAGCAAATTGAGTATATAGATATTAGGATACCAGATAAAATATTTTATAAATAAAAAAGCGAGTTAAGCGAGGTAAGTGAGTTAAGCACCAATACGAATTATCTGCCCGCAATGTTGGCATAAGCGCTGCAGGTGGGCGAATATTTACAAATATACAAATAAGACATTATGCTGTATGTAATAGCGACGCCAATTGGAAATTTGAAAGACATAACACTTCGAGCGCTGGAGGCCTTGCAGGAGGTAGATTTTATTTTATGCGAAGACACCAGGGTAACCAAAAATTTATTAAATCATTATGAGATTCAGGATAAGAAACTAATTAGCTTTCATCAACATACTGATGAAAGAAAATTGGCAGGATTGGTGGAATTGGTAAAAAATAATAAAGTCGCTCTGGTGACTGATGCGGGTACGCCGGGGATAAATGATCCGGGGGGAATGCTCATTAAAACATTAAAACACGAAAGCATTAAAACAAATCAGGAAATTATGGTTGTTCCTATACCCGGAGCATGTGCGGCGATTGCGGTTTTGAGCGCGAGTGGTTTCCCGACTGATGAATTTTTGTTTAAAGGTTTTGTGCCACACAAAAAGGGCAGGCAGACATTTTTGAAAGAAGTTTTAAACGAAAAAAGAACAGTGGTTTTTTACGAATCATGCCATAGGATTATTAAGTGTCTCGAAGAATTAAAGAAATTTAGTGAAGAGCTCGTGGCAGAAAAGGAATTGGTGGTAGGAAGAGAGCTGACTAAAAAATTTGAAACAATCTACCGAGGGAGTATTGGTGAGGTTTTGGAGAAGGTGAAGGCGGATCCGGTGAAGGGGGAGTATGTGGTGGTGGTACATTAAAGCATTTAAACATAAAAACATAAAAACAAAGAAATAAAAAAAGATGGAGTCAGAGACCCCATCTCGGTTTCGCGGTTTCTGCGGCCGGCTGTAGTTACGCCAGTACTATCCCTGCCGGTTTTTTAAAGAATACAATGTCGATCGCCGGCTGCTGGTCAGGAACTCTGGTTTCGGTGCGGCTCAACACCACGAATTCCCCTGGTTTGATCCGATTTTTGTTCAGGAAATCAACCAGATCAGCCGGGTGTAGGGTTGCTTGTTCCCACATATGACACCTCCTTGTTTTAGTGGTAACGTGATATATTATAATATAAAATAAGCCTTGTCAAGAGTTTAAAAATTAAAGAATTAAAGAATTATGAAAATATTAGTAACCGGTGGAGCTGGTTTTATTGGTTCAAATTTTATTCATTATTGGCTCAAGAATCATCCGGAGGATGAAATTTTTAATTTGGACAAATTGACCTATGCTGGCAATCTAAATAATTTGAAAGATGTTGAGGGCGCGCTTAATTATCATTTTATCAAAGGCGACATATGTGATAAAGAAGTGGTGGATAAGGTGATGGGCGGTATTGATAAAGTAGTCCATTTTGCGGCCGAGAGCCATGTAGATAATTCAATAAAAGGACCGGATGTTTTCATCGAAACAAACGTGTTGGGTACGCATGTTTTATTGAAGAGCGCTCTGGAAAATAAAATAAAGCATTTTCATCATATTTCCACAGACGAGGTTTTTGGCAGTTTGGAGATGGAGACGGCCGATAAATTTAATGAGAAAACTGCTTACGACCCTAGTTCACCTTATTCGGCGAGCAAGGCAGGCTCTGATTATTTGGTGCGAGCATATTTTAAAACATTTGGGTTGCCGGCGACTATCACCAATTGTTCTAATAATTATGGCCCTTACCAACATCGAGAAAAATTTATCCCAACAATTATTACCAGTTTGCTTCAAGACAAAAAAGTGCCGGTTTATGGTGATGGTAAAAACGTGCGTGATTGGGTGTATGTCGATGATCATTGTCGAGCAATTGCGTTAATTTTGGAAAAAGGTAGGGCGGGGGAGACTTATTGTATCGGCGGCATGAATGATGATGTTAATAATTTGGAGATCGTCAGAAAAATATTGGCTATTTTGGGAAAAGGCGAAGAATATATCGAGTTTGTAAAAGATAGACCGGGTCATGATAGACGCTATGCGATTGATTGGAGTAAAGCTAAGAGTGAATTGGGCTATGAACCAAGGTTTGGTTTGGATGAATATTTACGAAAGACAGTGGAATGGTACAAAAATAATGAATGGTGGTGGAAGAAATAAATCAAAATTTAAAAATTAAAAATAAAAATTAAGGTATCCCGCCTGGGGCGGGATGAATTAATTAATATTTTATGCCCGAAGAAATAAAAAAACAAGATTCTATTGCCAGAAATACAACTTATTATACTAGTGCTTTGATTATCCAAAAAGTGTTGGCTTTTGTTTATTTTTCTTTGATCGCCAGATTTCTAGGCACTGAAGATACTGGTAAATATGTTTTTGCTTTGTCATTTACGACTTTATTCGCGATTTTTATTGATTTGGGCTTGGCGTCAGTTTTGGCCAGAGAGATTGCCAAGCACAAAGAAAAGACGCAAAATTATTTATCCAACGTTATCGCTTTAAAGATTCCTTTGGCAATCATAACTTATATCTGCGTGGCGGTTATGATAAACATTTTGGGTTATCCAGCGCTGACAAAAAATTTGGTTTATCTTTCGGGGGTGATAATGTTTTTAGATTCATTTTCTATGACTTTTTGGGCAGTAATGCGCGGTCACCAGAAATTAAAATATGAAAGTCTAGGAATAATAGGTTTGCAGTTTATCACCGTGGGTTTGGGCGGGTTGGTTTTGTATTTTCATTTGGGACTCGAATTTTTGATGTTGGCCTTGATGACCGGCAGTTTGTTCAATTTGATTTTTGCCACCATAAAAATGAGTAGATATCTAAAAATTAAAATTATACCGCATTATGAGCCAGTGGTTTTGAAGGCACTTTTTGCCATAGGCATACCGTTTGCTTTGGCTGGTATTTTTAGCCGGGTTTATAGTTCACTCGACACGGTCTTGCTTTCTGTTCTGCGAGGAGATGCAGAGGTTGGTTGGTACAGTATACCAACAAGGGTGACGGGAGCTTTGCAATTTTTGCCAATGGCTTTTATGGCCGCTCTTTTTCCGGCGATGAGTGAATATTTCGTGACCGATAAAGAAAAACTCAAAAAAACATTTGAAAAAGCCATGCATTATCTCATGATTATCAGCCTGCCATTGGCTGCCGGTGTGATAATATTGGCCGAGCCGGTGGTTTTAAAGATTTATACTGAAAATTATTATAATTCTATCTCGCCCCTGAAAATACTGATGGTGGGTTTATTTTTTTTATTTATCAATTATCCGGTTGGTTATCTTTTGAATGCTGGCAATCGTCAGGTGACCAATACTATTAATTCCGGGGTGACAGTGTTGGTTTCCGTGGTGATGAATATTGTTTTGATTCCAAAGTATGGTTATATCGGAGCGGCTATTAGTTCTCTTGCCAGTACATTTATTTTATTCATCCTAGGGATGTATTGGGTGCCGAAGATTATTCATTTTGATCAGTGGTATTTGATAAAAAGTTTTATAAAAACCCTCACCGCCAGCGCGATAATGGCCGGGGTGATTTATTTTTTGATGCCAGTAGTCAGTGTTTGGGTTTTGATACCTGTCGGGATGGTGGTTTACTTCTGTTCTTTACTGGTTTTTGGTGGTATAACAAAACAGGATTTTTGGGATATTTGGAATTCAGTAATAAAGGGTTAAATTATGAAGAGAACACTTCTTGTAACTTTGGATTTTTATCCCAAAATTGGCGGGGTGGCCAATTATTATTATAATTTATGTCTGAATTTGCCGAAAGAAAAAATATTTGTTTTGACTACTAAAGAAAAAGAAGCTGGAACCTCGCAAAAATTTCAAATTTATAGAGAAAAATTATTGGCCGAAAGTTTTTTTGTTTGGCCCAAGTGGCTGCTCTTGGTTTTTGAACTTTGGAAGCGGGCTCGAGCCCTGAAAATAGAATTAATATGGAGCGGTGACATTTTGCCGACTGGGACAGCTGCCCTAATCGTTTCTAAATTATTAAAAATTCCTTATATTGTATCATGCCATGGCAAGGATTTACTCTTGGCCGATGGGCATAGGAGAAAAAGTTGGCTGGCTAGATTTGTTTTGCGTCGAGCCAAGTTGGTGACCGTTAATAGTAAATATACAGGGGAAATAGTTAGAAGTTTTGGGGTGGACAAAGAAAAAATAAGAATAATTTATCCGGGGATAAATAAGCCAGCCGATGGAGCAATAAGCGAAGAAGAAAAAAGCGAATTGTTAGAAAAATATGAGCTTAAAAGTAAAGAGGTTTTGTTGTCCGTGGGCAGGCTGGTAGAGAGAAAAGGATTTGATAAGGTGATAGAGGCGATAGCTGCCGCTCGGCGGGATTTGCCGGATTTGATTTATATTATTTCAGGGACAGGGGAGGACAGAGAGAGGCTAACAGATTTGGCAGCCGGTAAAGAGGGAATAAGGTTTATTGGCAGGTTGAGTGACAGGGAGAAAGATATTTTGTTTTCTGTGGCCGATGTTTTTATTATGACTTCTAGGGCCAGCGAGGATGACGTAGAGGGTTTTGGGATTGTCTATCTAGAGGCGGCCATATTTGGCAAGCCATCAATAGCTGGTGGCGAGGGAGGGGCAAAAGAAGCAGTCGTGGATGGGGAGACGGGAATCTTGGTCGATCCGAGAAGTGAGCAAGAGATAGCTCGGGCAATAATTAAATTATTTAAAAATAAAAATATTCGTCAGGAAATGGGTCAAAGGGCAAAAGAGAGAGCAGAAAAAGATTTTTTGTGGCAAAAAATAGCTAAGGAGATGGAGATAATTTTGAATTAAATTATGATTTCAATAATAATACCAGTTTATAATAATTGTGATAATCTGGAAAAATGTTTGACGAGCTTAGCCAAACAAACTTTTAAGGATTTTGAAGTGATAGTGGTGGATGATGGATCACCAGAGCCAGTTGGCTCTGGAATTCCCAATTCCCAATTTCCAATTTCCAATTTAAGGTTTTTTAGGATTAACCATGGGGGGGCGCCAAAGGCGAGGAATTATGGATTTTCTCAATCAAAGGGAGATTTGATTTTATTTTGCGACGCAGATATGGAATTAAGAAAAGATTGTCTAGAAAAAATGAAGGCAGCACTTGATAATAATCCAGACAAGTCTTACGTTTATTCTGATTTTAAATATGGCTGGAAAACATTTAGATTTTGGCCGTTTGATGCTGGTAAGTTGAAAGAAAATAATTATGTGAACACGTGTTCTTTGCTCCGGCGGGGGGATTTCCTTGGCTTTGACGAATCTTTGGAAAAATTTCAGGATTGGGATTTGTGGCTGACGCTTTTGGACGCTGGCAAGGGTGGCGTTTATATACCGGAGGTTTTATCCAAAGCCAGTACAAGAGGAGGGAAAATAAGTAATTGGTGGCCGAAATTTATTTACAGGGTACCCTTTTTGAAGTTCAAGTCTTTGGAGAGATATAGAAAATGGAAGGAGATAGTGAAGAAAAAACATGGGATAAAGAGCACCAATCAATAAGAGAGGCAAGCTTATTAATTGGCAAGATAAGCGTAGGTTGCTAGGTGGCGATTTAAATATTATAATGTATTTATAATAAATATTGATAAATATATGAAAAACATAGGTCAAAAAACAATAGATCAGTATTTGGAAGGCTTAAAGATTGAAAATTCTAATAAAGAGAAGATTGTATTGGCCATAACACATTTGGTTTACCAGCGCAACCAAAAGGTTGTACAGTTTGAAACTGAGAGTGATAAAGAAAAAGGGGCACAGTTTTTGCGCTCCATTGATGAATATGATCAACTGATCAAGGATGAGATAGATAAAATTTTAAAAGGAGAGAAAGGGCCAACTTATGACTTCTAAACCAGTAGTATTGATAATTTTGGACGGGTGGGGGGTGGCGGCGCCGACAGCCGGTAACGCTATTACTAATGCCCGGCCAGAATATTGGGAATATCTTTTGAAAAATTATCCAGCCACACTGCTCCAAGCTTCGGGCGAGGCGGTGGGTTTGCCGTGGGGCAAAATGGGTAACTCAGAGGTCGGGCACCTGACGATTGGTGCTGGACAGATTTTTTTGCAGAGTTTAGAGAGGATAAATAGGGAGATAGCCGCGGGCAGTTTTTTTGAAAATCAGGCTTTTTTAAAAGCAATTAATCATGTAAAAAATAATAATTCTAAATTGCACCTAATCGGACTTTTGGGTGATGGCGGGGTGCATGCTCATCAGGGTCATTTATTGGCTCTTTTAGATTTGGCCAGTAAAAATAATTTACACAATAAAACTTATTTACATTTATTTTTGGATGGTCGTGATACAGCGAAAGATAGCGGGCTTGTTTTTGTTCAGGAAACAGTAGAAACAATAAATAAGATTAATTGTGGCCAGATCGCTAGTATCGGCGGTAGATATTATGGAATGGATAGAAACAATAATTGGGATCGGATAGAAAAAGCTTACGGGGTAATTACTGGTGGTACTAAAAATGTTAGTGACGACGTGATCGAGGCGGTAAAAGAATCTTATAAAAAAGGGATTTTTGACGAAGAGTTGGAGCCGATTTCTATCGCCCAAGATAAAGACAATGTGGTCGGGGTAGATGATAATGACGCGATTATTTTTTTTAATTTTAGGTCTGACCGGGCAAGACAGATAACCAAAGCTTTTGTGGCCGAAGATTTTGAAGGATTTAAGAGAGAGAAAAAAATAGAGAACTTATTGTTTGTTGGATTTTCTGATTATGAGGATGGTCTGCCTATTGAGGTGGCTTTCCCCAAAATTACCATTGAGAATACTTTGGCTGGAGCAATCAGCCAAGCTGGGCTGAAACAGCTCCACATCGCCGAGACAGAAAAATATGCTCATGTAACTTTTTTCTTGAACGGACTCCGAGAAGATCCATATCTGGGGGAAGAGAGGATTTTGATCCCTTCGCCGGCGGTGGCGAGTTATGATGAAAAGCCAGAAATGTCTGCTTTTTTGATAAGGGATCAGGTTTTGGAAAAGATAAAAAATGAAGAGTTTGATTTTATTGTTATAAATTTTGCCAATCCGGATATGGTGGGCCATACTGGTAATATAAAGGCAGGAATAGAGGCAATAGAGGTAGTAGATAAATGTCTTTATGAAATAGTAGAAACGGTGGTGGGAAAAGGGGGACAGGTGCTTATAACTGCGGACCATGGCAATGTCGAGGAGATGATAAATTTGGAGACAAGGAGAATAGATAAAGAACATAGTAATTTTCCGGTGCCAATGATTTTGGTGAAGGAAGAGCTACGCGGGCAAGGCGCTCAAAAGACAAATAGCGAATTGTGCAACATGAAGATAAGGGGAGCTTTGGTGGATATAGCGCCGACAATTTTGTCGATGCTCGGGGTGGCTAAGCCAGAGAAGATGATCGGGATAGATTTACAGAGAACAATTGGTGGTTAAATAACAAATTGCGAGTATAAAAAAAGTCCTCTCAAGCTGATGAGTATATCGGCGAGAGGACTTTTTGGTTATTAGGCATAGCCCAAAATCGCATATTTACCACCCTCGATTTTTACGTTGAAGGCTTGATTTCCGAGCATGAGAATTATTTTTTGCCCGGGTTTTGGATTCAGCTTTTCGAGATTTTCATAGCCTCTGACGATCAAAGGGCGGAGTCTTTTGGTCTTTTTAGCGGTTTTTTTCACAGAGATCACCTCCTTTGGGTAGTTTGTGTTTGGTTTTTGTTATTTATGATTTAATTTTATAATAATTAATCTATTGCGTCCAGCTAGGTCTTTTTTGATTAATATCGAAGATTTTGTAAAATACTGGTGGATAACTTTTTTGATATTTTTTGTTTGGCTGGGATCGATTTCTAGGAAAATAGTGATGGGTGATGGGTAATGAGTAATGTGGGCTAGGGTTTTAATTTGCTGGAGCAGAGTGCGATAATATTTCAGGCCGTCAGGGCCGGCGAGGAGGGCTTGGCGCGGTTCGTATTTGAGTTCTGGGTTGGATGCATAAAGTTTAATAGGGAGATAGGGGAGGTTGGCGGTAATAATAAAATTAGTATTAAGTATAAAGTATTTGGTATTTTGTATGTTTTTTAGCAAGTCGTTTTGGATGAATTTTATTTTTTTGGAGAGGCCGTGCAATTGGGCATTGAGCTTGGCGACAGCCAGAGCTTTTTTTGAAATATCCAGACCGTAATATTTTATATGCGGAATATGAGATAAGTTTTTGGCCAGAGTGATCGGGATACAGCCGGAGCCGGTACCGATATCAACAAGCGTGACGGGTAATGAGTCCGTCTTGACTCGCTGTCGCTTGTCGATCCGCCTAGACTCGGCTAGGCTGGCGCGTGACGGGTAATGGGCAATGTGTGATTTTTTTATAATATCTAATGCTTCAGCAACTAGTAATTCTGTTTCGGGGCGGGGGATAAGGACATTTTTGTTAATGACAAAATTAAGGCCATAAAATTCTTTGTGGCCAGTGAGAATTGCGATGGGCTCACCCTTGGAGCGGCGAGTGGTTAATTGCTTTAATTTTGTCATTTGTGAGGGTGTAAGGTCGTGTTCTGGGCGGGAATAGAGAAATTCTTTTGGTTTTTCGAGAACAAAAGATAATAAAATTTCCGCATCGAGAGAGGCGGAGGCTATTTTGTTGCCCCGGAGTTTTTGGGTGGCTAGAGCAAGAGCTTGGTTGATGGACATAGAAAAAGTGATATAATGATATTATGACTAAATAATTTATCGAAAAATATGGAAGATCAAAAAGATTCCTTGCCAAACGGCTCTAGTCCAGTAACCGTGGTGACTCGCCAACAGCTGATTGGGCCAATGGAGCTTTTAAGTAGGGCGATAGATATCTATCGCGAAAAATTTATAAAAATTGTTTATCTTAATCTTTTTGCGCTCGCATCATTTTTGCCCCTAGGGCTAGTATTCGGTTTGTATTTTTTAGTAAGCAGTGATGTTCTGGGTATTGCCCCCGGCACAAAATCAATTTTACAGATAGTTTTGGGGCTGGCCGGATTGGTAGCATTGGTTATAGCTGTTTTTTTCAATATAGCGGCTCAAGCTTCTTTTTATTTAGCGCCAGAGAGTGCCAGAGAAGAAAAAGCAACCGAATTGTTCAGACGCGGCCGAGCCTTTGTGGCTCGATATTTTTGGGTGAGTTTTTTGGTTGGGGTGTTTACTCTATTGTGGACGTTGCTTTTTATAGTTCCTGGCATAATAATGTCGGTTTATTATTCTTTGGCCGTTTTGTGTCTTGTATATGAGGGTCATAGAGCAACCGGTGCTATCAAGAGAAGCAAAGAGATATCAAAGGGTTATTGGTGGGCCCTGGCTGGTCGTTATTTATTTTTATCACTTATTTTGTTTTTGTTTTATCTCATATTATCAATACCAACTTGGTTTTTAGAAGAGGGTTCGGCGGTAATGTCTGGTTGGGATGTGGTGACGCAGATAATTGGTTTTTTCATAGCGCCAGTTCAGTCGATATATGTTTATCTTATTTTTAGGGGGCTGCAGAGCATAAAAGGCGAGAAAAAAGTTTAATAGTAATTTTAAAATAGGCCGTCTTTGGCGGCCTATTTTTATTTTATTAATGGTCAGCTTTTTTCAGAGTTTCAATAATATTTTTTATCTCACCATCCATGATAACCGAGAGATTGTGCCAATTCTGTTTGATGCGGTGGTCGGTCAAGCGGTCTTGGGGGAAATTGTAGGTGCGGATTTTTTCGCTACGATCACCAGTGCCGATTTGCGATTTGCGGTCAGCAGATAGTTTTTTGCGACGCTCCTCTTCGGCGGCGGCCAAAATGCGTGATTTTAAAACACGCATAGCCTTTTCCCGATTTTGAAGCTGGGAGCGTTCATCTTGGCAGGTGACAACCGTATTGGTGGGCAGGTGAGTAATGCGAACAGCAGAATAAGTAGTATTGACTGATTGGCCGCCGTGGCCGCCAGCGCAGAAGGTATCAATTTTTAAGTCCTCTGGCTTTATCTCTATTTCCTGGTCCTCAGCTTCTGGCAAGACAGCCACCGTGACAGCAGAGGTATGTACGCGACCGGCTTTTTCTGTTTCAGGCACTCTTTGGACACGATGAGTGCCACTCTCATATTTTAACCAGCCATAACTGCCAGCGCCATTGACTTCAAAAATAATTTCTTTAAAACCACCAATGCCAGTGCGGTTGGAATCATCAATCTTGATTTTCCATCCCATTTTTTCGGAAAAGCGTGAATACATCCGAAAAAGTTCGGCAACAAAAAGAGCTGATTCTTCGCCGCCTGTACCAGCGCGGATTTCCATAATGGCGCTTTTTTTGTCGAGAGGATTTTTGGGTTGAAAATATTCTTCGATCTCGGACTCTAGCTGAGTTTTGTTTTCCAGCAAATTTTGGTTTTCAGTCATGGCCAAAGAAATCAAATCAGGATCTTCCTCGTTGGCCACTATTAGTTCATTTTCTTTGATGTTTTTTTCAATTTCTTCAAGCCTGGTGATTTGATCTATAGTTTCTCCGATTTCGTAGAATTCTTTATTGGTTTCCGTTAATTTTTTGGAGTCATTTAAAATAGCTGGATTTTCCAAATCAGCGCGCAGTTGATCATGCTTGAGCTTTAATTCTTGAAATTTTTGTGAATAATCAATCATATTGTTGAATTAGTATTTGCTTTAATAAATAAAAAATCCCGCTTAAGATAATAATAGCAGGATTTTTGAAGATAAAAAAGCTACTTGGCCGCCTTGGCTGCTTTTTTGGTGGCGCGGCGGACTTTCTTTTTGCCAGCTGGTTTGGCGTCGGATAAGGTTTTGGATTTGGCGGTTTTGGCTTGGAATTTTTCAACCCGGCGTGCGGTATCAATCAATTTTTGCTTGCCAGTAAAAAATGGATGGCAGGCGCTGCAGATTTCTACGTAAATTTCGTCTTTGGTCGAGCCAGTAACAAAAGTATTGCCGCAGGCGCATTTAACCTGGCAATTTTTATTGTATTTCGGATGGATATCTTTTTTCATATTTACTATTTTGTTCAGTTATTATATTGTTGCTATTTTAACACAGAGGGATAGATTTGACAAGTGGGTGGCTATTTGATAAGCTAAAAGCGTTATTATAAACTAAATTCTCATACTCTGATAAAAATTTTCCTGTTCTGTCGCCCGTGGGCGATGGGATAAGCGGGGTAGAGGATAAAGGAAAATAAATATATGGTAAAGATACCAGACAGCAAGGAATTGCTGCGTGCTGGGGTTCATTTTGGGCACAAGACCCAAAAATGGGATCCAAAGATGCGCAATTTTATTTTTGGCGTCAAAAATGGCGTGCACATATTTGATTTGGACAAGACAACAGATAGTTTGTCTGAAGCTCTAAAAAAAGTGACTGCGATCGTGGCAAAGGGGGGAGTAGTTTTATTTCTGGGAACAAAAAAGCAGGCTCGTAATATTGTTTTGAAATATGCGACAGAAGTTGGCATGCCTTGTGTAACCGAGCGCTGGGTCGGCGGTACGGTGACAAATTTTCAGGAGATAAATAGATTGATAAAGAAACTTGACGGCCTAGAAGAGGCGGCTATGGACAGCGATTATGAGAAGAAATATACTAAAAGGGAAAGAGCTCTTTTTTCGGAGGAACGTGAAAGGCTCCTAAAGATGATTGGTGGTATTAGGCAAATGAAAAAAGTACCAGATTTGATTTATATAGTTGGGGTTAAAGAAGAGAAAAATGCGGTGAAAGAGGCAAGGGTAAAGAAGGTTAAAACCCTTGGCATCATAGATACCAATACTGATCCTGATGATGTGGATATCCAGATTTATGCCAATGATGATGCGGTCAGGTCAATTGAATTGATCACTATGCTGGTAGCCGAGGCAATAAAAGAGGGCAAAGAAGAAGCGGCCAAAGTGGCAGCAGCAGCCAATCCGGTCAAGGTATTAAATAAAGATGAATAATACCCAGTCTATCCTGATCCCCGCTAATGCGGGGGAAGGATCCCGTGTCAAAATGTTATTATGCTAATTGTAGTTAGTGTGAGCCTAGGCGGGATCCCTCGTCCCGCTAAATATAGTGCGGGACTCAGGATAAAGTTAATAAAAAATTAAATTTAAAATTATATGGCAAATCTTGATTTAATCCAAAAAATGAGAAATGAAACCGGAGCTGGGATTATGGATATAAAGCAGGCACTAGTAGAAGCCAAGGATGATGAAAAATTGGCTTTGGAGCTCTTGCGCAAGAGGGGCCAGAAGATCGCGGCCAAAAAACAAGCAGAGAGAGTGGCCAAAAGCGGAATTGTGGAAGCTTATATTCATGCTGGCGGCAGGGTGGGCTCTATGGTGCTCTTGGCTTGCGAGACGGATTTTGTGGCCAAAAATGAGGCTTTTAAAAATCTGGCCAGAGAAATAGCCATGCAGGTGGCGGCGATGAAGCCGGAATATGTCAGCCGTGAAGATGTCCCCATGGACATGGTGGAAAAAGAGAAAGAGATTTACAAAGAACAGTTGAAGCAAGAGGGCAAGCCAGAAGCGATGTGGGACAAAATTGCCGAAGGTAAGTTGGAAAAGTTTTATGAGCAGGTGTGTCTTTTGGACCAAGTTTATATAAAAGATGATAGCAAGAAGATCAAAGATTTGATCAATGAGGCCACGGCCAAGATCGGAGAGAAAATAGAAGTAAAGCAGATGGTGGTGTTTGGGGTTTAGATAGCAGTCAGGAGTAAGCAAGATAAGCGAGATAAGTAAAAGAACGGTGGAGAGCCGTTCTTTTTG
>JAAZOM010000025.1 GCA_012797775.1 Candidatus Kuenenbacteria bacterium
ACTTTATCGGCACCGGTAAGCTACACCGTTCAGACCAAGTCGGAGTATTCATTATCCGACAGCGGCCAGACCGTCTTACTGACCCGGGGTGAACTCACTGATTACCCCGGCAGATTGGCCATCTCGGTGATCGCACGCTTTGAAGGAGAAGGCCCATTTATGAGCGGGGTCACTTCTGTCGAAAGCCCTAAAATTTGGGCACTCTCCGTCGCGCAGATTGCTGGTGTGGATTCACGCGCCACTTCGCCGGACCAATTCACCCTGTCGCAGAACTATCCCAATCCCTTCAACCCTTCAACCAATATCACCTACACCCTAGCCAAGAAGTGCCAGGTTAAACTAGGCATCTATAATCTACGTGGTGAGTTGGTCGAGACGTTAGTCGACACCGAGCAACATGCCGGTAATTACACCTTCACCTGGAACGCGATCAATGCTCCGAGCGGAGTTTATATCTGCCGTTTAATCGCCGAGGGTGGGGGAGTTTTGACCAGGAAAATGACCCTGATGAAGTAGGGATGACGGGAGGAGCTTTTCATGGAGCTGGGTTCTTCAGGAGGAAATCTAGGCCGACAAGTTGAGTTATTAAAACAACTTGCCGGCCTTTTTATTTTTATCAAAATAAATCTTTGACGAAATAAACTTTCTTTGATATATTTAAATCAGTATTTTGTCCCCAAAGTAGGGGATAATTTAACCAAAATCCAAATTCATTTTTTGAGTTTTTATCCGCCATCTGGCTGATTGGATTTTGACCTTTTGAAAGGGGGTGTTTTTATGGCCGTTGAAGTAAAAAGAAAACAAAACGAATCGACCGAAGGGTTGCTTCGCCGTTTTTCCCAGCGCGTTTTACAGAGCCGGGTTGTTTTTCGTGCCAAAGCTGGACGTTATAGAACAAAGCCAAAAACCAAACGTCAGGTAAAAGAATCGGCTTTGCGTCGCAAATATCTGCGTGAAAAAAGAGATTATCTCCAAAAAATCGGACAACTACCAGAAGAGACAACTGGCAATTTTGGTAAATCATCTTTTAAAAGATAATTTTTATGAGTTTGCTCTCGCAGCTGGACAATGATCTCAAGTCCGCCATGATCGCTCGCAATAGTGAGTTGACTGATTTGTTGCGCCTCCTGAAAGCCGCTCTCAAAAATGAAATGATTGGTCTCAAAAAACAAGATTTGACCGATGAAGAAGTTTTCAAAGTCCTCAAGCGCGAAGCCAAAAAGCGTGAAGACTCTATCCCCCTTTTCACTTCTGGTAATCGCCCAGAGTTAGCCGCAAAAGAACAAGCAGAATTAGCTCTGATCAAAAAATATCTGCCCGCAGAATTGAGCGAAGACAAAATCAGAGAAATTGTTGAATCCGTTATTGCCGAGCTCGGCGCTTCTTCTCCGAGTCAATTTGGCCTCGTCATGAAAGCCGCCATGGCCAAAGCCGGCGGCCAAGCTGATGGCGGCGTTGTTAGTAGGGTGGTCAAAGAAATTTTAAAGTAAAACTAAAAAATAAATATGAAAAAAATATTTTTTCCTCTTTTTATTATTTTGGCGATTTTTCTTTTGGCCGAGCCCGCTTCCGCCGCCAGTAGCCTCACCACTCGCCTCAAGGGCCGACTGCTCCTCCAAGTAGAGGATCGCGGTCGTATCTGGTATGTGGATCCAGTTGGCTCACAAAAGCACGAGGTCACCTTTGCCAATGCTTTGGAATTATTCAAAAAATTATCCCTAGGTATTACCAATAGTGATCTCAATAAAATTCCCATTGACCCCGAGGCTGTCTCTGATCAGCTGGACACTGATAATGACGGTTTTTCTGATAAAAGTGAAGTGCAGAATGGTTATCATCCCGAAGTTGCCTCCAATCCAGACAAGCGCGGCAATGACAAGGTTTCGCCTTACCCGGCTCTTATGAATCGCCTCAAAGGCCGACTACTTCTCCAAGTCGAGGATCGTGGCCGTATCTGGTATGTGGATCTGGATGGCAAGAGATGGGAAGTTACTTGGGGTAATCTGATGAGCTTGTTTACCAAGCTGGCGCTGGGTATCAAAAATACTGATTTGGATGAAGTAGGCGAGTGGCAGACGTATCATAGCAATAGTTATGGCTTTGAATTTCAATTTCCGACCAGCTATTCTATCAAGCCGTCAAGTGAATATGCCCTCTATTTAATCAATGCTTCTGACAACGCCTCAATTTTCCTTCGCATTGATGGCCAATTTAATCTAGAAATAATTAAAAACAATTATGCGCCCACGGGTTTGGCTGACCCGCCAAAGAAGGTTATCTTGGGGAAAAATACTTTTTATTATTACGGACCGGGTGGCGGTGGCGTAAATTATCCCGACCAATATTTCTATAATCTGAATGGGCAACTGCTTATTATTAGTTTTGATGGTCCTTATGACAATAGTAAGACGCCTACCGACCGAACCAAAAAAATGGAAAGTAAATTATTGAGCACCTTTAAAATCTTCAAAGCAGTTGACCCCACCGCTGGCTGGCAGACATATCACTTTGAGGGAGTAGTTTACAAAAAGGGAGACAGTTTAATCTCTCTTGACTTTAAGACTGGGGAAAAGACAAATATGATATTAAATAATCCAGATCTAATAGATTTTGATTTATCGGAAGACAATAATTGGGTGGCAAGATCTTTTAAGGAATCTGGCTTTGATGGCAATTCGGATATAACTTTATACAACATGGAATCAAGCGGTGTAAAGAGATTAACCCAGAAAAACGACATTGCCTCATTCAACCCCAAGGTTTCCTCGGCCAATAACAAGGTTTTATATGTGAGGCGGACATATGATTCTGTCACCAGCCAGTTATCTGATGGGGAAATATGGTCAATCAACCTTGATGGCGACATTGACAGTTCAAAAAAATTATTTTCCGCGGACATAATAAGTAATTTGGCGACAGAAACTTGTGTCAGCGAGGAGGAAAAAAAGAGCGTCAAAATTGGTATTTATGATGTCAGCCCAGATGGCAAAAGTGTCGCTTATTGGAAAAAAGGCATCGGTGCCGAGTGCAGTGGTCTCTGGCAGTATCCATATTATTCAAATATTGATGGCACAGATTTTCTGACAGAAAAATTTAAACAACAAAATATTTTTGTTTATGAAAATAAGAATTATAATTGGGACATATATAAAATAAACTGGCAAAGCGATGGAAGTTTCGTGGTCGGCAACCAAGGCCCCATCCCATTCTCTAGTGAATCAATCTACTATTATGATGCAAGCCAGAATAAAAAATGGGGCATAATAGATGCTTACAAAAAAGACTATCGCGATTATTTTAGCCAGGTCTTTTTATTAGACGCCCACAAGCTAAAAGATGATACAATTTTATTAGTTTATAAATTATATTTCAATCAGTGGGATAATAGCTATTATGAACAAGGAAAATTTGTTGGGGAAAAATATTTATGGAAAAAAATAAAAATAGGCACCGATCTTGTCCCAAATGATTTAATGACCGGTAAGCTTATTTTTGCTTCCGAAGGAATGGATCAACTAGACAGGATAAGTGATATAAAAATATCAGATGATGATTCTTCATTGTTATATGTTAGAAAGATAAGTGATAGTCAATATGGTTTTTATAAATTTGATATTGCCAGTGGTATAGATGAGAAAATTGATGAATTCAACGAACAAATAGTTTTTGATTTGTAATATCAACTAATTACTTTGTAGATTTTAAACCCCATGCGCAAAAAATCTCCAAAATATTATTTTCTTTTGGCAACGGTTTTAATCGTGCTCGTCTTGGGCGCCGTTGCTTTTTTATTGCCGGAAAGTATTAATGCCGCTGATGATATATATGGCGTAAACTATGGCGCCGCCACTGGTCTGTCAGGAGAGGATATCCGTATCACCGTAATCAAAGTTATCCGGGCGATTCTTGGCACTCTTGGCGTTATCGCTTTAGTTATTATTCTCTATGCCGGTTTCCTATGGATGACCTCGGCTGGTAGTGAAGAAAAAATAGCTAAAGCCAAAAAAATAATTTTAAACGCGGTAATTGGCCTCGTGATTATAATGATGGCTTTTGCCATAGTCCAGTATATCTTTAAAGTTTTGAGCGGCGAAGGTAATGGCGGAGGGGGCGGCGGCTTTTGTAATATTGGCGAGTGCTCTGGCTGTCTGCGTTGCGTAGACGGACAAAATTATCGTTATGATGTATCCTGTGATCCTAGCTGCAACAATGGCGGCGGTGGCGCTGACTCCTTTAAAATTGAAGAAGTGCAGACTGCCCATGGTGCAGTTCTAGCTACTTCGCCTTTCAAAAATCCTCAAAAAAGCAATGTTTTTTGGTGTAGTAAAGTTCAGACAGTTTTTAATCACAATATTGATAATAATACCGTCACCGGCGCTTTTTCCTCACCAGCTGTCACGACCGACAAATTGCGCATTGCCGCCCTGACCAATCCTGAATCAGTGGCCGATGGCAGTTGGAATACTTTTGGCAATGTCTTGGTCTTCACGCCCAAGAACAATTCTTATGACAACAGGAAAACAACACACGCGAGCCACCTGCCGACAGTTTTAAAAGATTTGAGCAAGCGCAATTTATCACAATGTGCCAATGTGGCTGATTGTAATAGTTCTCCACCGCCCGATTTCACCTGGAATTTCTATGTGGGCGAAGAAGGGGACTCAGTGAATCCAACCATTGTCAGGACTTATCCCAGAAAAGATATCCCTTATGACGCCAATGTTTCTCGCGATCCGATTATTGAGGTATATTTTTCAGAAAACATTGATGCCACCAGTTTGTTTGGCGGTACCGGCAACTCTACCCCCAGTCCGGCTCATTTTACCCTTGAAGAGTTGGACAAAAATGGCAACCCCGTTGGCACCGTCGACAATAATATTTTTTCTGCCAACATGGACGGGCAGGGCTTTCGGGTAAATCTCATTTCTCCCAATTTATTAAAATCATTCACTACCTATCGGGCGACAGTCAAAGATATCTCTGATCTCTGCGGCAACAAGATGGACCCCGCTTCTTTTTCGTGGCAATTTACTACCAATGACAAAGCTCCGGGCGTGGAAAATTTTTATCCCACCGGCGACAGTAATTGCCCCAATATCCGGCCAGCTATCACTTTCAATACCACCATGTATGAGCAGGAAATACAATTTACCATCAGCGAATACGTGGTTGTCAACAACCAAAATCAAATAGTCCAGCAGTTCAACTACATTCTCGCCCCGCACCAGACCATGGCCAACAATTCCGCCGGCGTATTCCAAGTGACTGACGCGGGTGACCCCAGTGACCCAAATTATAATATCAATGAGCATTTCCGTTCTTATGAATTTATTCCGAGCGGCGACCTAAAAGATAATTCCAAATACCATATCAGCGTGGTGACTGATAAAATTTTAGATGCCAATCGCACCGTATTGACCAAGTCCTGGGATTTTGGCGTCTCTGATCTTTCCAGATGCGTCTGCTCTCCGTATATCTCGGGTTTGAGTAAGGAAAATGGTCCGGTTGGGGAGTGCCTCACCATCTCTGGCCAGTGTTTCAAGGGCACAGCCGCCAATCCGGCCACAGTCGCTGAAATAAAATTTGGTTCAAAAACTGCCTTTATTCCCAACACTGCTGATTATGGTGATAATTATATTGCTACTACTGTACCAGATGGTTTGAGTGCCGGTGACCGCCCCAAGGTGGTCATGAGCATAAAATACCAGGGCGCTAATCAGAATATTCTACCGAGCAACCAAAAAGATTTTTATATTTTGAGTGGCAAGGCCGAGGGCCCATGTCTCTGGTCTGTGCGCCCCAATAGCGGTGATCGAGGATCAAGAGTAGAATTATCCGGTATTCGTTTTGGCGCTTTTGGTACTATCCATGAAGCTCATTTTACGCCCTTTGCCACCGCCGTTTATCAGATACCAAACACCGCGGACTGGACTGATACTTTGATAAAAAATATCATAGTACCAGCCACCGCTCTTGATGGTGATGTCAAATTAAAAAATGATAAGGGTGAAAGCAATGGTGTGCCCTTTAATGTCAATTTTTGCGGTGACAACAGCCTTGACCCAGGCGAAGAGTGTGATGGCGCCAACCTGAACGGCAAGACCTGTGCTGATATGGGCTTTGTCGGAGGAGACCTCACTTGCGACTCAAGCTGCAAATTCAAAAAAGATAAATGTTCCAATGCCCCAGGCATTGTCATTAATGGTGTTTGTGCCCTGGTGTGCCTTGGCGGTAGTAATGACGGCAAGAGCTGCACGAGCGATACAGATTGTCCTAGTGGTTTCTGTCAGATAAAAAATGATGGTCTACCCAGTCCCAGCCCACGCCCCAATGCCAGCAATGTTTGTATTAATACCGCCATCTCCGCCTTATTTACTACAGACATTCAGCTCACCACTATCAATACCACCAATATTTATCTACAAAAATGTAACACCAATAATTGCCAAGATGATAATTCTGACCCGGCTAATCCCAAGCCAGGTGTCAACCCAACACGTATCACCGCCTCTGTGGTCGCCGCAGGCAACAGGAGTTTTGTTCTGACTCCCACCAGCAACCTGGATACTTCCACCACCTATCAGGCGACTATAAAGAAAGATATAAAAAACACATCCGGCGTTAACATGCCAAATGATTATATCTGGCGCTTCCAGACCAAAAGTTCCGGCACCCTTTGCCCCATTGATAAAGTTTATGTAGAGCCACGAGATATTACTGTCAATGGTAATATTGCCACCCCCTACAACGCCAAAGCAATAGCTCCTTTTATTTCTACCAATTGTTCGTTGATCAACGCCAATGCTTACAACTGGCAATGGAAAGTGGAAGACAACAATAATCCGACCATAGGCGTTAGTATCTCTGGCGGCGGGCCTTCAGTTACTGCTACCTCTGGTACAAAGTCAGGCACCGTTTATGTCTCTGCCGAAACAGAGAATAAAAAAGACCAAGGCAAACTAAATGTTTTTGTGGACACTTGCTCCAGCGATATTGATTGTGCCGTTAATCCAAACTGTGTTAGCACCTGCGATATCCCGACCAAGCGTTGCAAACCGGTTGTTAAATCTCTCAACCCGTCTTCTGGCCCAAATGGTCGCTGGGTAACAATTACTGGTTGCTATTTCAAGTCAAACCGTGGCAGCGGCAAAGTAGAGGTTGGTCCAGACTCAGTTAATATTTACCCTTGCAGTGAAAGATGGAGTGATACAGAAATTATTATTTCCATACCGTCGAGTCTCGTTAGCGCCCCCGTTGATTTGCCGGTCATAGTTACAGACCAATATGGTTTATCCAGTAATAAAAATATTAAATTTAAATACATAGAGGATTGCATCCTTGGTGTTAGTGCCCCAGCCGGTGGTCTACCGGGTCTTTGTTCTCTCAACCCCAATATGGGGAAATGGGGAGATGCTATTAGTTTGGCTGGAGAAAAGCTTGGCACCACTCAAAAATTGGTAAAATTTAATGGTTCTAGCGGTGCTATCGATGGCGCAATCAATAATTGGTCCAACACAGGTATCAGCGCCAAAGTACCACCCAATACTATTACCGGTCCTGTTTATGTTGAAATTGATGGTTGTCCGAGCAACAGTCTAAATTTTAATTTGGCCACTGGCGGCGCTGGTTCTGATTGTGATAAAAATAAGACCACCGCCACCTGCGATGCTGATAATAATCTTTGTTGGAGTGGTCTGATTTGTGATCGGGTGTCTTGTAAATGCCAAGCGCCCCCCAAGGCCAGCATCATTTCATCCTCGCTTTCACCGGTTGCCACAAATGCCTGTCGCAATAGTATTGTCCAGGCGACCTTTGATCAAAAGATGGACCAGGCAACTATCAATGGTAATACTGTTCTAGTTTTTAATAAGTCAGCTGACGACGTAGGTAAGAAATGTTATGACGAAACCGAGATTGCCCTTGGCCCCGACAACCAAAAGATGGGCTTGTTGTCCGTGGTTTTTGAAAAAATAAAGAACTTCTTCCGTCCCAGTAAGGCCAAAGCCGCTGGCGGCGACTGGTATTGCCCGGTATCCGGCAACTTGAGCTCTTTCGAAGTCGCCAAGGGGGGAGAGGGCTGTACCAACGATGATGGTTGTACTGTTATTAGATTTACTCCAGATAGAGGATTGTTTGCTGGTAACACCAAATATTTAGTTTATTATCTTGGTGGAGCAAATGGCCTCAAGACATCTTTTGGGGCAGAAATAAATACCAACGCTTCCTCCAAAAAATACAAAGATATTTGGTCCCAATCTTTTACCACCAAAAATGAGATTTGTAAAATTGCCAAGGTCTCGGTCAATATTGAATATAAAGGTGTTCAAAAGGAAAAAGTCTCACGAGATTACTTTACCTGCGCTGACCGTGATATTTGCCCCGATGATGTTGATGCCTCTGCCGCTGGCAATCAACACAAATATACTGCCATCGCCCTAGACAAAGACAACCAAAGGTTATCCGCCGCTTATCAGTGGAAACAAAATACCAATGAATTTTTAATTATTAATTCTGCTAACCAGCAAGTGACCAACATTACTTCTCAGAAAAAGAGTGGGGAAACGACCGTCAGCGCCACGGCTTCTGATCCTGATCCGGCAGTTGGTTTAGCCACTGGCTCAGTTATCGTTACCAATTTTATTTGCGAGAATCCTTGGCCCACCTTTAGCCAAGGTTTCCCTTATTCCGACAAAGCCAACAACTGTAACGTTTCCGGCAGCACCGCTGATTGTTATGACATGACCTTTACGACTTTTTATTGCCGCGATTATGGTCAGATGAATAAATTTTGCAAAGATGGGGTTAACGCTGCCAAGGCTTGTATAAATGACACAGGTTGCCCCAGCAGCAAATGTCTTGAGCCCACTGCCGACGATTTACCAGCCCTCAACATACCCGGCAAGATAAAGGGCAGAGAAAAGGGTTATTGCGTCGGTGGCGATCGCAATGGTGCTGAGTGCTCGACAGACACCACTTGCGCGCCAACTGGCCATTGCTACAATTCAGTCAAAGAATTTTTATTTCTTATCGAAAATGACAACAAAAAAAGATGTTCCGCCAGCAACATTGATTGCTCCACAGAGACCTGTCCGGTCGGGGAGACTTGTGATACTCTAAATGATTCTATCGGCATTAGAATATACAACAACGGTGAGCATCTCTCGCCTTCTGCCTGGGCTCAAAAATATGAAAACAAACCCGCCAGCGGTACCACTGGTAAAATTGACGGCTATGAATCAATGGCTGCCGGACGCACTTCTTATGTCAATATGGCCGTAGATCAGGACCCCGCCGGCACACACAATATTTTTACCAATATATTCTTGGTGTCACACACCGACAATCCAAAGATTACCACCACAGAAACCTACAATCAGATCACCCAAAACCTTGTTTTTAATAGCAATAGCATCACCAACAATCGTATCTGCGTTGGCGGCACAGCCCCAGGAACATATTGTCTCAAAGATAGTGACTGTGGAGCTGGTGGTACCTGTGATGCGAAAAAGGACAAATTAGCCAGAGATGTCATCCGCATGGGGCACCTCAAACAAATGATTTATTTTTTGGACAAATATCGAGGCACTTGTAGCAAGCATGTCAATCTTGCCTGTGTCTCTGATTCTGATTGCCCCGGGACTAGCACTGGCGAGACTTGTAATATCTCTCACGGCAGCTACCCGACCTTGTCAGCTGGCACTTACAAGGCAGGGGAGAGCGTTTCAATTTGGGACTCTTGGAGCAATACCTTTGCCAGCCTTATAAATTCCGGCTCTTTACGCGACCCTCTCAATAAAGCTGTTGATTGCCCAGAAGGCTATAACACGGAATGTTGGAGCAGTCTTGCCAAGGACTTCAAATGCCCGGCTGGCTCACATATGTATCACTATCAATCGATTAATAGTGGTGACTCTTATAAATTTTATCTCAATATGGAATATAGCCCGAGCGGTTGGGGAGTTGGCAGTACGACTATTGGTAGCGAGCCCTGTTCACCCGGTACCTACAATTTACTTTTTCAAAGAAAATAATTAATAGTATTATTTTATGTTTGATAATAATCAGCCCAACCCCCTTGTCCCTCAAAACAATCTTCCACCTCAGAACAGCACAACCCCTCCGCCATCCCCACAGCCAATTTCGCAGCCAAGTACTGTTGAGCCGGAGGATATCTTTAGCAAGGTTGATCCAGTACCAGTGGCACCGCCGTCAGAGCCGATTATAAAAAGTGCCCCTTCTGTCTTTACCGCACCCCTTAACCCAAAAGTCGAGTCAAGTCCTCAACTAAACATCGCCGACATTACTGCTCCACCCAAAACGCTTGATACCAAAAGTATCATATTATTAGTCGCTATCGGGGCCATTATTATCGGGACAGCCGCTGTTGCTTTCTGGTGGTTTACCAAAAATAAAAATAATAATATTAATAACTCCCCAGCAGTTAATCTTTTTGATAATTTGAACAACACAAATAATAATCAACCACCCATCAACAATACCACCGATAATAACAACGGCAATCTTCAAAACAACAACCCCGCAAACCAACCGATCAATAATGGCTTGCCAACCACGACCAATAATGATGGTGACAGTGACGGGCTGACCGATGAAGAGGAAGCCTCTCTTGGCACTAGCCCTGATGCCGTAGACACCGACAATGATAGTTTGTCAGACCGAGAGGAGGTAAAGGTTTACAAAACTGATCCACTCAAATCCGACACTGATAGCGATGGCCTAAGTGATGGTGATGAAATAAAAAACAAAAAAGATCCACTCAAGGCAGATGCTATTACCGACGATGGTTTGTACCTCAATAGTTCTTATAAATTTTCTTTTGTCCCCCTTTCTGGCATGGTTTTGGTTTCCTCAAATGATGATTTGGTGCTTTTCAATGATGACGTGAATCAGATAAAAGTTTATATTTATCTAAATAATAGCCAACCAGAAGATTTGCAAGCGCCTGATTGGCTTTATACCATCGGCCTCAACAGTGAAAATGGTGTTATGACCAAAAACAAAGAGAACTTAGCCGACAAAACCCCAGTCTCTAGTGAGTATAGTACCCAAAACTATGAAGCACCAAATGGTTTTTCTTATACTATTCGCTATGTTGCCACCAAAAAAGGGCCAGATCATCAGGCCAATTTTGAATCCCTACTGAGCTCATTTAAATTTTTAAAATAATAAAATAAATTACATGTTTGATCCAAAACAAATAACTGACCCAAAAACATTAACTCCCCAAAAATCATTGCCGGCGGAGACCAGCTTTGAGGTTCGCACCATACCCTCGAAGTTTTTATCTATTCGCCCCTCTTTGGGCTCTTCTGGCGCCAAAGGAGGCCTAAAGAAGAATATTTTACTAGGGCTTGTCATAGTTCTTTTGGTCGGAGGCGCTATGGCCGTAGCCGCTTGGCTTTTTTTAAAAAGCGTCAAAAAAGAAAATCCCTTGCCCGCAGCACCAGTAGTCAACCAGCCATCTGGGCCAAGCAATCTCGGTGGAGAAGCACCAATACCGCCAACCCCGACCACTACTGACCCAGTTTTACCAGAAGAAGAATTAAGAGATATAAATACATGGCAAACATATGAAGATATTGCTTATAATTATTCTTTCAGATATCCAAGTATCTGGACAGCCGCAGTAGCCGGCCAGGACTCTTCTGCCAAGTACAACAAGCAGGTTTTACTTTCTGGTGATAATATCGACGCCGGCAGGGCAGAAATAAATATTTATAATTACAATGAGGAAGATCTAGAAAACATTTTGGGTTGGTTATCCAGCAACTTTGGGCTCTCCGAAGTTGATTTGGAGGCTTATAAATTAAACAACAAAGACGCCTATCGTTACGACGACATCGCTGGCAACACCTATTCTATTTTTAGTCTTTATGAGGGCAATATTTATCAGTTACATTTTTATAAAAGCGACAAAAATATTATCAATGAGGTTTATAACCAATTTATTATCAATTGGGAATTTTCAGCTCCGCCAGAAGACGAGACAGGAGATGAAATTGATTACGAACCGGCAGTAGATTCTGATACCGATGGCCTTACTAATATTGAGGAGGCTCTATATGGCACCAATCCAGAAAATCCAGACACCGATGGGGACACCTATCAGGATGGCAATGAGCTATCCAATCTATACAATCCCTTAATCGCTGGTAGCGCAAAAATATATGATTCTGATCTTGTGAAGACTTATGTCAACAACGACGCCCGCTACAATTTGGTATACCCATCTTCTTGGGAGGCCAAAGAAAGCTCCGGTACGGTTATTTTTCAGTCAAATACAGGTGAGTTCGTCCAAATTTCAATAGAGCCGAACTCTGATGATTACCAAGACATAAAAGCTTGGTATAAAAATTATTTGGAGCTTGATTCCGAGGGCGTAACTAATATCAAAGTTTCTGGCGTGGAATCAGCTATTTTATCGACCGACAGGCTAAAGGTTTATTTTATGCTTGGTGATAATATCTATAGTATTATTTATAATATTAATCTCAGGAAGGATGGCAACTTTATGTCTACCTTTAATATGGTTCTCAAGAGCTTCAAAATAATGAGAACTGAATAAATATTATGATTGAGATATCCGGCCTGGCCAAAACCACATTATCAAAAAAAGGTATTTTAAAATTTATCAATAGTACCACCCGGCGGCTTAAGATAAAAAAAATAGAACTTTCACTCGCCTTTGTTGATAAAAAAAGTATAAAAAAATTAAACAACACTTACCGCGGTTTAGCCAAAGCCACTGATGTTTTAAGCTTTTGTTATTTTTGGCACCGAGGATCTTTGAATGGCGAAATTATTATTTGCTACAACATCGCCCAAAAACAAGCCCACGACTCACACCACTCGATCGAGCGAGAAATAAAAAAACTTTTGGTTCATGGTATCTTACACCTGATCGGTCATGATCATACCAAACCCAGAGAGGCGGAAGCGATGGAAAAACTAGAAGAAAAGCTGCTAAAATAACTTATTTGTTTTTTTATGTTTAGTTTCCGAGATTTTTTTCGTAGTCTGCGCTATGCCCTTATGGGCTTACGTTTTGTTTGGCGTGAAAATAATTTTAAAATACAAGTATTCTGCGCTTTGCTAGTTGTTTTTCTGATGTTTTTTCTGGGCCTGTCTCGCCTGGAAAAGGTAGCGCTCTTGATCTGTATAATAGCCGTTTTAGTTTTAGAATCACTCAATACAATTTTTGAACACTTATCTGACATCCTTAAGCCGCGGTTACACGATTATGTAAAAATAATAAAAGACATCATGGCCGCTTCCGTCCTTATTACTTCCCTTGGGGCAGTCGTGATTGGCCTGATTATTTTTTGGCCCTATTTTTTCAATTAGCCATTTACTTTTGGGCCGTATAACAAAATTGAACGGCCCCTGCGCATAAGTGGATAAGTTATTATTTGTTTTATTTGCTATTTTATTTTATAATAATAAGTACAGCAATCGGGTTGGGGCTGCCCCGCCTTGCTTCTAAATTTTATTAAATTATGAAAGATCAGTTTATCACCGGCTTGGATATTGGCACTTCCTATATCCGCGTTGCCACTGGACAATTCAACCCTCAGGATGGCAATTTTTATATTGTCGGTTGCGGTGAGGTAGCGTCTAGCGGCATTAGCAAGGGTGTTATAGTCAGCATCGAAGATGCCGTGTCTTCGATTACTAGTTGTTTAGAACAGTCAGAGCGCATGATCGGTTCTCCTATTGAAAAGGTTTTTGTTGGTATCTCCGGCTCGCATATTATTACCCAGGAATCAAAGGGAGTTATCACCGTTTCTCGGGCCAATGGAGAGATACGCGAGGACGACGTTGATCGCGCTATCCAAGCTGCTCAAACTGTCGCCACTCCTCCCAACTATGAAATCCTGCATGTTATTCCAAAAAGTTTTACCATTGATAATCAAACCGGCATCAAGGATCCTGTTGGCATGACGGGTATCAGACTGGAGGTTTCCACCCAGATTATTTTAGGTCTCTCTTCCCAAATAAAAAACCTTACCAAGGCTGTTTATCGTACCGGGGTAGAAATTGATGATTTGGTTTTGTCTATCTTGGCCAATGCAGAAAGCGTTCTGACAAAAAGGCAAAAAGAGCTTGGCGTCGCCCTAGTCAATATTGGTGAATCGTCTACTTCAGTTGCTGTTTTTGAGGATGGAGATTTGCTTAATACTTTTTTCGTACCGCTTGGTTCCAATCATATTACTTCAGACATTGCTATTGGGCTACGCACGTCTCTTGATGTGGCCGAAAATATCAAACTAGAAAATGGACAGGCAGTTTCTGATATAGTTGGCAAGAAAGAGGAAATAAACCTTGCAGATTTTTCTGAAAATGAAAGTGAGAAAGTTTCCCTCAAGTATATTTCCGAAATTATCGAAGCGCGGGTGGAAGAAATTTTTGATATGATTGATAAAGAATTAATAAAAATTGATCGCTCTGGCCTTTTGCCAGCTGGAGTCGTTTTGACTGGCGGCGGCGCAGAACTCCCGGGCATTGTTGAGGTTGCCAAGAAAAGATTTCGTCTCCCTGCTTCTCTTGGCTCGCCTCTAAATATTAATACGGCTATCGACAAAATAAATAATTTGTCTTTTACTACCGCGATTGGTTTGGCTTATTGGGGAGCCGAAGCTCTAGGGGGCGAATCATCAAAGATATTTAGTTTGCCCTCCATTAAGTCTCTGGGTGAGCTTAGTGCGAAGGCTAGAAAGTGGTTCAAAAATCTAATCAATTTTTAGCCCTTGACTAATTCCCATTAACCTTTAATATTAACGGCATAAATTTTAAATATAAATCTAAGGCTATGGTTACCACCAAACAAAGTAAAATCAAGAAAAAAACAATCGAAGTCAAGCCAGATATAGAGACCTTTGCCAAAATCAAGGTTGTTGGCGTCGGTGGTGGGGGCAATTCTGCTGTCAATCGCATGGTGACAAGTGATATTAGTGGGGTTGACTTTGTTAGTGTAAATACCGACGCGCAGGCTTTGCACCAAAATCTTGCCAAACACAAACTTCATATTGGTCGCACCGTAACTCGGGGGCTTGGCGCCGGCATGAACCCAGAGCTTGGCATGAAATCAGCCGAGGAGTCATCTAGCGAAATCAGGGAGGTTCTGAAGGGTTCTGATATGGTTTTTATTACTTGTGGCTTGGGTGGTGGCACTGGCACTGGGGCAGCGCCAGTTATTGCCGAAATCGCCAGAGACATTGGTGCCCTAACCGTCGCTGTTGTGACTCGTCCATTTTCCTTTGAAGGAGCTCAAAGGCGCACTATCGCCGACAAAGGGCTGGAGGAGTTGGGTGCCAAAGTTGATACCATTATTAGCATACCCAATGATCGCATTCTCCAAATCATAGACAAAAAAACCTCACTTCTTGACGCCTTTGCTATTGTTGATGATGTTTTAAAGCAGGGCGTAAAGGGCATTTCTGATTTGATCACCAAGCCTGGTTTGATTAATGTCGACTTTGCCGACGTCAAAGCTATTATGAAAGAATCTGGCTCAGCCCTTATGGGAATTGGTCAGGGCAGTGGAGAGAACAGGGCTGTTGACGCCGCCAAATCAGCCATTGATTCTCCTTTGCTGGAATTATCTATAGAGGGAGCTAAGGGGGTTCTCTTTACTATTACTGGACCTAGTGACCTGACAATGAACGAAGTCAATGAGGCGGCTCGTCTTATAACCGCTTCGGTTGACTCTGGTGCCAAGATAATTTTTGGTACCACCATTGACAACAATCTCAAGGGCGAGGTTTCCGTAACAGTTATCGCTACTGGATTTGGCGAAGATGCCGGCAAAAGAGATTCCAAATTTGGGGTACCCAATACTTTTATCAATCCACTACAAACATCAAGCCCTGTTTTTATTGCCAAAATAAACAAAGATTTAACCAGCCCCGCAAAAACAGCAAGTGATAATACTTCTGAACCAAAAGAGAGGCCAACTAGGCCCTCACCCAAAGACATTACCGAAGACGATGGTGATGAGTTTGGTATACCCACCTTTATTCGTCGCAAGATGAAATAGTCAATATTTATAGAAAAGCTCCCCATTTGAATGAGGAGCTTTTTATTTTTTTATTTTGTGTTATAATTAATTAATAAAATATAGCTTATTTTCACATACTTTTTATTATATGGCTCCAAAATCAAGCCCCAAAAATATTTTAATAGTTGACGATGAAAAGCCCATTGCCAATGCTTTGTGTATAAAGCTTAAAAAGGAGGGTTTTAATGCCGAAGTGGTTTCCAACGGTGAGGAAGCTCTTAGTAAAATTACAACCGGTCATTTTGATTTGATTTTTTTAGACCTCATGATGCCAAAAGTTTCTGGCTTTGAGGTCCTAGAAGTCCTGAAATCTAGGAAAAATAAAATTCCGGTCATCGTTTCCTCCAACCTTAGCCAGGCGGAAGATATTGGCAAAGCAAAAAGTCTGGGGGCCGTAGACTATTTTGTAAAATCAGATACCACGCTGAGTGAGGCGGTCGCAAAAGTCAAAAAGTTTTTAGACAATAAATAAAAATAAATAAAATTTAATATGGCGGCAAAAACGAAACTCGATATCAGGAGTATTCTTCTGAAAGGCAATTATATTTCACTAGAGGAGGCTGAAAATGCCGAGTCTGCGAGCAAAAAGAAAAAAATTCCCCTCCTTGATTACTTGTTTTCAGAAGGACTTATAAATAAAGATATCCTTGGTCAGGCTATTGCTGAACACTATGGTGTTCCCTATGCTGATTTGAATACCCAAGTGCCCAGCAAAGAGCAGGTTTTGATGTTGCCAGAAGTCTTGGCCAAAAAATACAATCTCATTTTGTTTCGTGTTGAAAAAAATAAAATTATTGTCGCCACCGACAATCCCGACAACAAGGCTGCGGTCGTCGAGCTGCAGGCATTGTTTAAGGACAAAAAGGTTAATCTCGCTTATTCTCTGACTGATGATATCAGGCAGATTTTTAATTTTTATCACAAAACCCTAGATACACGTTTTGGCAAAATAATAAAAGAAGAAAATAAAGTCGCTCCAGAAATTATAGAAGAAATATTGGCCGATGCTATTAGCTACAATTGTTCTGACGTACATTTTGAGCCGCAAGAAAACGGAGTTGTTATTCGTTTCCGAATCGATGGTATTTTGCAGGAAGCTGGTAGTGTTGACTATAAGTATTATGAAAATATTATAAATCGCTTCAAGGTTTTGTCACTTTTGAGAATTGACGAACACCACACTACCCAAGATGGTGCTTTCCGCATTAATTCAGAGTGGGGGATGGTTGACGTGCGCCTCTCTATTGCCCCCACTTTTTATGGCGAAAAAGTAGTTTTACGCCTTTTGGCCAAGCATGTAGATATTTTAAATTTAGACAACCTGGGGCTTTCTGAAAAAACACAAAAAATTATTAGCGATGTTCTCAAGAAGCCTTTTGGCATGGTTTTGTCTGCTGGCCCAACCGGCTCTGGTAAGAGCACTACTCTTTATGCTCTTTTAAAAAGGCTAAGCAGCGCGGAAAAAAACATTACCACCATTGAAGATCCCATAGAATATATTCTCAACGGCGCCAACCAAATCCAAGTGAGCCAAGAAAAAAATATTACTTTTGCCAAGGGTTTGCGTTCTATTGTCCGCCAGGACCCAGATATTATTCTGGTGGGTGAGATACGCGACAAGGAAACCGCGGAAATTTCTGTTAATGCCGCCCTGACTGGACATCTTTTATTCTCTACTTTCCATGCCAATAATGCCGCTGCTGTGATTCCGCGGCTTATCGATATGGGCGTTGAGCCATTTTTGTTGGCCTCAACCCTTGAATTAGTTATTGCGCAGCGTCTGGTTAGAAAGATTTGTGATAATTGCCGTTTCAGTTATTCTCTCGACCACAAAGAATTAAGTGCTTTATCACCCGCCATCGCCACCAACCTTAAAAAAACAAAAATCCTTTACAAGGGCAAAGGCTGTTCTGTTTGCAACAACACCGGCTATAAAGGGCGAACAGCTATTTTTGAATTATTAAAAACCAGCCCAGAGATTCAGGATTTGATTAACAATAAGGCTCAAGCCAAGGATCTTTGGCTTTTGGCCAAGCGCCAAGGTTCCCAATCGTTATTTGAGGATGGGTTGGAAAAAGTCAAGCTTGGCATTACTACCTTGGAAGAACTTTTCCGCGTTGCTCCAATTGATTTATAAAAATTATGCCCGCTCCCCGCAAAAAACAAAAGAGATATCGTTTTGCTTATTTTGGCTTAAAAAATAAAGCCTATGGATTGATTGAAAATCTCTCCAATTTTATCGGGGCTGGTCTTGATATTAAAACAGCGCTCAGCTCTATGCGTGAAGAGGAACCGAATACCCGCATTAATAATTTACTAAAACGCATAAGTGATGATATAGATGAGGGCCTCTCTTTGGCCGATTCACTAGAAAAACAAAATTTTTTAGACCAATATACAATATCTTTTATCCGCCTAGGCGAGAAATCCGGCAAGCTGGTGGACAATCTAAAACTAATTGTTTTGCAGCGCGAAAAAGAAAGGATTTTTCGCTCAAAACTCAACTCTTCTCTCTTGTATATTGTTATAATTTTTCTTCTAACAATTTTTGTAGGCGTTGGTACGGCTTGGTATACTTTACCCAAGGTAGCCGGTGTTTACAAAGATTTGGGAGCAAACTTACCACTCCTTACCATTATGATTATTAAGGTGGGTATGTTTTTTTCCGATTATGGTTATTTCATAGTACCTGTATTCATGCTTCTTATTTTGGCTACTTTTTATTTTCTTTTTAGTTTCCCCAAAACAAAATTTATCGGCCACCTTATTCTTTTTCGGATTCCTTTTATCAGCAAGCTCATTAAATATGTGGAGATTTCCCGCTCCAGTTATCTTTTGGGTTATATGTTATCAGCCGGCTTGACTATTTCTTCGTCCCTAGAATCCATGCCTGGCACTACTACCTTTAATAATTATAAAAAATTTTATGCTTTCCTAGGCGCCAAGGTAGAGGAGGGCAATTCTTTGCAAAAAAGCATCAGCTCTTATCCTAAGGTGAAAAAATTACTCACCCCCGATGTGCGCCAAATGCTTTACGCTGCAGAAAAATCTGGCACACTCGCCGATACCCTGCTCAAGATAGGTGTTATCTATGAGAATCGAGCCGAAACCGTAGCTAAAAATTTACCCATTATTTTAGAGCCCTTGTTTTTGATTTTGGTAGGTTTTGGGGTTTTGCTCTTCGTTTTGGGTACCATGGTGCCGATCTATAATTTTTCTTCTATTATTTAAAGGTTTGGTGATATTATGGAGGAACAGAAAAAAAATAAATCCGGGTTTAGTTTGATAGAGGCGGTGGTCGTTCTTTTTTTATTTGGCTTCATCGGCGTCATGACGCTGGAATCATATACTGCTTTTCGGACAAACAATAATATTTATCTTGCTAGATTTGAAATTATTTCTACCCTACGTCGAGCCGCTACCAAGTCAATGGCTGTGTCTGAAGACAGTGCTTGGGGAGTCAACCTTGCCAATGACAGATTGATCATCTTTAAGGGTAGTAATTTCAACCTTCGTGATATTAATTTTGATGAAGTCCATCCACTACCCTCTCAAATTACCATTAGTCCGGGCGGTGACATTATTTTCAATAAATTTACCGGCCAGCCGTCAAGTCCGGTAAGCATTACTCTATCTTCCAATAATTCCCATGCTGAAATCCAAATCAACCAAAAAGGCTTTATTGCTTATTAATAATTATTTTGGTTTCTCTGTGGCCGAAGCCGTTATTGCCGCAGCCTTTTTTGCTATTATTGCCACTTCCCTTATTAGCGCCCTTATTTATTTCAACGCCCTTCCTGCGCTTATCGGATTGAAGACCAGGGCAATTTTTTTGGCCGAACAGGGAATTGAGGCCTCGAGAAATCTTCGCGATAATAACTTCATCAACCTGGTCGATGGTACTCATGGTCTTAATAAAAGCTCCGGCCAATGGTCTTTTGCTGGCAGCCTAGACACCGCAGACGGTTTTGCTAGGCAAATAGTAGTTTCTTCTTTGGATTCAGATACTAAAAAAATTATTAGCCAGGTAAGTTGGTCTAGCCGCGGCAATGATTATAATACCTCTCTTATCGGTCGGCTTACTAATTGGCAAAAAATTATTACCTCCATCGGTGACTGGTCTACTACTACCATAGAATCAAGGCTTGATCTCCCGGGTATTAATGATGGTCGGAAAATTCAAGTTATTGGTGATTATGCCTACATTGTCAGAGCTGATGGTTCCCCAGATTTTGTTATTGCGGATATTAGTGATACCTCCAGTCCTTTTGTGGTTGGTTCATTGTCACTCACCGGCGGCCCCACCAATATTTTTGTCACCGGTAATTACGCCTATGTTTCTTCCGACGATGATAATGGGGAATTAAAAATTATTAATATTTCCAACCCCTCATCGCCAAGCCTGGTCGGAACATACAATGCCGCTGGCGCCGGCAATGGCAACGGTCTTTATGTGATTGGC
Organism: Candidatus Kuenenbacteria bacterium; assembly: GCA_012797775.1. NCBI lineage: Bacteria > Candidatus Kueneniibacteriota > Candidatus Kuenenbacteria bacterium. The sequence goes on from JAAZOM010000025.1 coordinate 20,541, forward strand.
AACAATGTTTATCTGGGTCGTACCAATTCCGGCTCCAATCCGGGTTTTCTCATTATAAATGTTACCAACCCAGCCAGTCCCGCGCTACTCGGCTCCATGAATGTCGGGCAGGTCGTCTATGAGGTTGTTGTTTCTGGCAATTATGCCTATCTGGCTACTGGTGATAATAATTTCGAATTAAGGGTAGTCAACATCAGTAACCCAGCCGCATTATCCTACGCTGGCTCTTTGAATTTATCTGGCACCACTGATTCTATTACTATTGCTTTGGCTGGTAATAAATTGTTTATGGGCCAAGGCAGCAGCCTCCATGTTATTAATATTTCCAACCCTCCTACGCCGTCGCTACTCGGATCTTTGGCGGTTGGTGGTACGCTAAACGATATCGCCCTCAATCTCGGCAATTCTGATAATTATCTTTTTATTACCACCAGTGACGCGGCTAGTGAGTTTAAAGTTATAAATCTAAGTACTCCAGCCAGCCCGGCCATATTGGGCCAAGAAGATATCCCTGGAGCCAGCCCTCTTTTGGGTATCGCCTATGATTCTAGTCTTGACAGGGCTTTTGCTGTTGGCCAATCAAACTTGGAGGAGTTGGTTATTATTGCGCCAAACTAAATTAAAATTATGAGAGAAAAGTTGGGGTTTACTTTAATAGAATTGGTTTTTTATCTCGCCATTGCTTCGATTATTCTTTTAAGCGTCGGCAGTTTGTTCCGCACTATGTCTGAGCTGCGCCTCAAAAATCAGGTTATCATTACCGTAGAGGAGGAGGGGCGGCAGGCTATGGATTATATTCTAAAAAGCATTAGAAGCGCGACCAGTGTTTCTAGCCCAATACCCAACAACAACTCGCCCAGTCTCACTTTAAATATCAATGGCGTCATTAATATATTTGACATTAGCACCAATCGTCTGCGTCTGACCGAGGGCGCTAGTCAGCCAATATTTATCACTTCTGATAAAACAACCGTCTCTGATCTGACTTTTCAAAATCTGGCCAATACCAGCACCAAAGACAACATCGGCGTTCAATTTACTCTGACTTATATCAACAACACCTCCCGCCCTGAGTATAATTATGCTAAAATTTTTAATGGGGCTAGCGGGAGAAGATAATTTTATGGAAAAAAAATCATCAGGCTACATTATTCTCTACAGTATTGTTGTCCTCGGCTCCATCGCCCTTGCTTTGGTGATTTATTTGTCGTCTTTTGTCGTTAGCGATAGCCGCACCAACACTGATTATCAAAAGTCTCTTCAGGCTCGCTCTCTGGCTGATTCTTGCGTCGAGTTGGGGTTGATGGCTATCCGCAATAATACCAATTTTTCTGGCACTAATAATTTTACCCTCGAGCAGGGCAATTGTACTTACACCGTTATCAATTCTGGCGGCTCTATTCGTGAAGTCAGGTCCACCGGCTCAGTAGGGGCCATTATTAGAAAGGTAAAAGTTATTACCAGCCAGTTAAACCCCCAGATCCAACTATCTTCTTGGACCGAAGTTGCTGATTTTTAAACTAATATGAAAAATAGAAATTATTATAATTTTTTTTGGTTATTATTAGGTCTGGGTGTTATTTTTATTTTGGGTGCTCATTTTACCAAATTTGTTGCCAACGATGCGGCCGCTGAGTTCAACGCCAGTTTTATATCGTTATCTGAGACCTATCTGGCCGGGGTCAATCCAGTCAGATTCCAAAACCTTTCCGGCTCTCTTGCTGATTTGGGAAATCCGGACTATATCCGCCTCAGAGAACAGCTTGCCAAGATGGATATGGCTGGCAAAAATCAGGGTATTCGCTGGATTTATACTATGCGCCCAGTCGATGATAATATCGTATTTTTGGTTGATTCTGTCGCTACTGGCCAATTCGGTCACAGTGAGCCTGGTGATCTATACCAAAATATTCCCAGTGATATGCTCTCGGCCATCAACGCTGCTTGGGCTGGAGAATCGACAGTTGTAGTTGGGCCCTACACTGACGATTGGGGCACATTCTTGTCGTTTTTGTCTCCCATTAAAGACTTTGAGACTGGACAAAAATATGCCATTCTTGGCACAGATGTAGATTACAAATATTTCAAAAGAGCAGTCTATGCACGCTCTTTGCCCCCAATTTTGGGCACTATTTTGGTTGCCGTATTTTATATTTTTTTATTTTTATATTTTAATAGATTGAGATCGGCCCATCTCTCTATTAAAGAGGAAAAAGAAAAATTTAGAGCCATTACCGAGTCGGCCAAGGATGCCATCGTGGTTATGGACAATATGGGCTTGGTTGTTTTTTGGAACCTCGGCGCTGTCAATATGTTTGGCTACAAAGAATCAGAAGTTTTGGGTAAAAATTTGCACAATATTATTACCGCCAAAAAAGAGCATCGAGACAAAAAGAATATTATAAAATTCGGGCAAAGCGGGGAGTCAGCTGTTTTGGGCAAGAACATAGAATTGCCGGTCAAAAGAAAAGATGGTGGTAGTTTTTATGTGGAATTAACAGTCGCACGAGTCAAGCTTGGCGGCTTGTGGCACGCCGTCGGCGTTATGCGCGATATTACAGACAAAAGAAAATCAACAGAAGAATTAAAATCTCATGCTGCGGAACTGGAAAGGATCAACCGCCTGATGGTTGACCGAGAATTAAAAATGGTTGAACTCAAAAAAGAAATTAATAAATTCAAAGATATCAAATAAATGTCCATCAAATTAAAAATATTTGTATATTTTCTTTTTATATTCATAACCGTCTCTCTGGTTGGCGCCTATACATTTTTTGTTTCCCAAAAAATAAACGACTATCTAGAAAATGATCTGCCAGCGGATATTTCTGCTGTCCAAATAACTTCCAAGCTTGATACCCTTGCTCAGATAATTCGCTATGAAGATGAGGTGTTGACGCAATCAGCCAGAAATTATGCTTTTACCGGTGACAAAAAATGGAAAGATCGCTATGAAGAGTCTGCTATCAAGCTCGACCAAAGAATTAATGAAGCTATCGCCGCGGGTGACAATTTTGATAAAGAGGTTTTTTCTAGTATTAATGAAGCCAATTTGGCCTTGGTTGATATGGAGGTCAAATCAATGGCCCATGTGGATAATAATGATTTGGATTTGGCCCAAGAAATTTTAAACAGCGAAGAATACGCCGTCCAAAATGGTATTTATAAATCAGGGATTGACAAATATCTTTCTCGCCGTGGAGCTGATTTTGATTCCGCTACGGAGGTTTCTACAAAACGCTTGGAGGAGAGCAAGGTGGAGCTTAGTAAATTGATCAATAGGCAGGGCCTTTCAGTGCTCATATTTTTAATCTTATCGATTTTTGTTTTATTATTTATAATTTATTTCATTTTCAAAACATTCATGCTCCCACTGGGCATCTTTAAGGCAACAGCCAAAGAAGTCGTCAAGGGCAACCTCAAAGCAGAAGTCAGGGTTAAGAACAAAGACGAAATTGGTGATTTCGCCAAAGATTTTAACAAAATGACCTCCACCCTGAGAGAAACCATTGAAAGCGTCAACCAAAAAGTGGCCGAGCAAACCAAGGATTTGGCCAAAAAATCAGCCGACCTCGCCAAGCAACAAAAGGCCATTTTAAATATTCTTGAAGACGTTCAGGAGGAAAAACAAAAAGCCGAGAGCCTGGCTGCCATTGTCCGTGATGCCGAGGAGCCGATAATCGGCAAAAAACTCGATGGCACCATTATCAGCTGGAATCATGGAGCCGAAAATTTATATGGTTATACCACAAATGAAATAGTCGGCAAATCAATAAAGACTATTATTCCCAGAGACAGGTGGAAAGAGGTTGACCGTATATTAAAAACAATAAAAGAAGGTAAGTTGGTAGAACATGAACAAACAATTAGACAAAAAAAGGATGGCACCCTGGTTGATGTTTCTATCTCTGTCTCTCCCATAAAAGATTTTACTGGCCAGATTATTGGCGCTTCTTCTATTGCCCTAGACATCACCAAAGAAAAACAAATTGACCGCGCCAAAACAGAGTTTGTCTCTCTAGCCAGTCACCAATTACGCACCCCGCTCTCGGCTATCAATTGGTATGCCGAAATGCTTCTGGCCGGTGACGCTGGCAAGATAAACGAGGAGCAAAAACAATATTTGGAAGAAATTTATCGCGGCAACCAGCGCATGGTAGAGCTTGTAAACGCCCTCTTAAATGTTTCTCGCCTGGAGCTTGGTACTTTTATGGTCGAACCGGAGTCATTATTAATCACCGATTTGGCCGCTGAAGTTATCAAAGAATTAAAGCCGCTTTTGGATAAGAAAAAGGTCACCTTAAAAACGCAATTTGAAACAAAGCTGCCCAAATTGATGCTCGATCGCAAGCTTACCACTATTATCCTCCAGAATCTTCTCTCCAACTCGATCAAATACAATAAAGATAACGGCAGGGTTGATTTTTCTATTTCCACCAAAGACAAATTTTTAGAGATCAAGGTTAAGGATACTGGACTTGGCGTCCCCAAAAAGCAGCAAGAAAAAATATTTGAAAAATTATTTCGGGCCGACAATGTTCGCTCTACTGATACCGAAGGCACTGGGCTTGGTTTATACATAGTCAAGTCAATTGTAGGCAATTCTGGCGGCAAAATTTGGCTAGAATCAGAAGAGAATAAAGGCAGCACCTTTTATGTCCACTTGCCGCTTAGCGGGATGAAAGCCAAAAAGGGGGACAAAAAATTATCCTAAATTTATAAGTTAAAAATATTTTATGCCCAAAAATATAAAGCCAACCAGGAAGAAAAATATTTTAGTTGTTGAAGACGAAAAACCGCTACAAGACGCTATACGTATCAAGTTGGAAAAAAGCGGCTTTGCTGTGGTTACTGCGAGAACAGTAGAACAAGCTCTCAACTATCTGAAAGACATCAAAGAAATAGATGTTATTTGGCTTGACCACTATCTTTTGGGCAAAGAGGACGGCCTAGATTTTGTGGCAGAGGCCAAAAATAGATCTCAATGGAAAGACATTCCAATTTTTGTGGTTTCCAATACCGCTTCGGCCGATAAAGTACGCTCATACCTCGAGCTGGGAATAAATAAATATTATATCAAGTCGGAGAAACGCCTAGACGAAATAATAAGTGATATTAATGATTATTTGGCCAATAAAAAGTAATTTTTGGAGCATTGAGAAGAGGGGAAAACACCCCTTGCTTTTTTGTTTTATTTTGCTAAATTAAAGTAAAGCCTCCCTTACTCGTTTTTGTAAAATCCTATGAAAAACCAACTAGATAAAATAATATATTTTGTCAAAAATACAGGCGACAAGGTTATCGTACTGAAGGATGATAGTGAATTTGTGGTCATGCCCCTAGATGAATACGAGGGTCTTTTCCGCCACAAAAAAGCCGTTTCCGAGATGACCGAAGAAGAGATATTGTCGCGTGTTAATAGAGAGATAGCCCTTTGGCGCGAATCACAGAAAAACATTAGCGAAGCAGAGGACAAGGACTATTTCAAAAGAAAGCAGCTCGCTGATGATGATTTTTATTATCGCGGCACCAAAGATTTTGAAACTGATGATAACTGGGTAGAGCCAGACTGGCAGGACGACGAGCTCGAAGATTTAAAAGACGATAGTTCACCCCTATATCCGGTTGAAGAAGACGATTTTGATTTTCAAGAAGATGAAAATTTTGACCCCGGCGTAGATTACCCAGAAAACAAAAAGGGAGCTGAGGATGTTAGTTTGCCGCTAAATAATCGTCCAGAAAATTTTGTACCCAAATCAGAACCCATAACTAGGCCAAAGACCAAAATAAATAATTTTGGCTATTCCAACCCGATTGATACTGGGGAGGTGTCAGGCACCTATGGGGACAACTTTGAACATATTCCTCCTCCGCCAAATCGTTGATTTTATTCTCAAACAAAACACCCCCAATCAGGGTGTTTTTATTATTGACCTTTTTATTTATCTATGCTATTAATTATATGAAATCCTGGAAGAGTTTATGCTTTGCTCCCCGGATTTCCACTTTTCGTTTCTGGCCAAAATTAAAACAGACCGGCGCCAGACCGTGCCTTGAAAAACCAAAATAACCCACAATGTACTGCATCAAATTATAGCCCAGTGGTGATTATTATGGCGCAATAGACAGACAGAGGAAGGGTGGTTGCCACTGCTTCGCGCGGTGACTTCATACGAAAACATAGCATTTCAAAATAAGGAGGCCAAGAGCCAACACAATACACCTGTATATACCCCCCAGTGGGTTGAAGGGTAAAAGAAGGCTTTTGGACAAGCCTATGAAAGTTCAAAGAACCTGTCCCAACTGCGGCGGGAAGGGCTACCGCATGGTGTACAATTCGAAGGGAAAGCGGGTGAAAGAACCCTGCTCAAGATGCGGTGGAAAGGGCAGCATAAGGGAGGAGCTGCCCAAATAAGAGGTTCCGGATAAAAATAAAAACCCCAGTCAATTACGGCTGGGGTTTAAAATTTGCATTCCTTTACAGCTCAACTGTTTTATCACCAACTACCTTTCTGATATACGCCACAAACTCTTCTTTTGAAAATTCCAATGTTTCTCTTTCTCCTCGTTTTCTAACTTGGAGTTTTTTCGAGCCCATCTCTTTATCACCAATCACCAGCATATAAGGGATTTTTTGCGCTACTGCCCGGCGTATTTTATTACCTACTGTTTCGTTGCTTTCATCTATCTCCACCCTTATGTTCTCTTCTGCAAATTCCCGAGCCAGCTCCTGGCAATGTTTGATGTGTTTTTCTCCCACTGAAATAATTGACACTTGGACAGGCGATAACCAGAGAGGAAAGGCCCCGGCATAATGTTCTATCAAAAGACCAATAAACCTCTCATAAGAGCCAAAAAGTGCTCGGTGTAGCATATAAGGGGTTTCTTCTTCTCCTTTGGCGTTGGTAAAACCCATAGCAAATCTTTCTGGCAGATTGAAATCAAACTGCAAAGTGGAGCACTGCCACTCCCGCCCTAGGGCATCCTTAATTTTAAAATCCAACTTTGGCCCGTAAAAAACCGCTCCGCCCACTTCTTTCTCATAGTTCAGATCTTTTTCTTTTGCCACCTTTTCCAATACTTTCTCAGTGAAAGACCAACCCTCGTCTGTACCAGCGTATTTTTTATTATTTGGGTCGCGGACCGAGAGGTATACATGGATATCTTCTATTTTAAACCCAAAAGATTTATAGATAAATAAAATAAAATCAATTACCTTTTTTAACTCATCCTCGACCTGATCAGCTCGACAGATTATGTGAGCATCATCCTGGGTAAAGCCGCGAACTCTGGTGAGTCCCGATAGTTCTCCCTTTTTCTCAAAACGATATACCGTGCCGCATTCTGCCCAGCGGAATGGTAGTTCTCTATAAGAGTGTAGATTATTTTTATAAATTCTGACATGAAAAGGGCAGTTCATCGGCTTCAAAAGGTAGGTTTCTGGTTCTTTTATCTTTTCTTTGTTTTGGCTCTCTAAAAGACTTTGTCCGGCTTCGATTGGTGAATACATACTTTCATTATAAAAACCCCAATGACCAGACGTCTCCCATAGGGCCTTGTTGCCGATGTGTGGTGTGCGTACCAGCTCATAGCCATTTTTTAGGTGTTCTCGGTACCAAAAATCCTCAACTATTCTCCACAAAAGAGCCCCTTTTGGGTGCCACAAAGGCAAGCCCAAGCCAACCATTTCGTCCACATGAAACAGCCCCATCTCTTTCCCTAATTTTCGGTGATCTCTTTTTTCCGCCTCTTCGAGCAAGTGAAGGTATTCTGCCAACTCATTTTCTTTTTCAAAAGCTGTGCCATAAATTCTTGTCAACATTTTATTTTTTTCATCACCATGCCAATAAGCCCCGGCGATTTTCATCAGTTTAAAAGATTTAATCTCCCCAGTTGATTTTGCATGTGGTCCGGAGCAAATATCTACAAAAGTTTCCGGTATATCTTTTCCTTTTTCTCCCATCCAATAGACGCTCACTTTTTCGCCGCGCTCTTCTATCTCATCCAGCCACTCATGTTTATATTCATTCCCTTTATAAATATTGTTATTAAAAAATTTTCTTGCCTCTTTCACTGCCATCTCCTCTTTGGTTATAGGTAGGTTTTCTTTTATAATTTTGGCCATTTCTTCTTCGATTTTGGGGAAATCGTCTTCTGATATTTTTATCTCCGAGTCAAAATCAAAATAAAAACCTTCATCAGTTGCTGGCCCCATCGCCGCCTTTATTTTATTGCCCCACAGCCGATACATGGCCATAGTCAAAACATGCTCGGCACTGTGTCTGAGCGCCCAAAGCTTTTCATTTTTGTGTTCTTTGTTCGACATATTGTTGCAAATTTAATTTTGTAAAAATTTAATATTAGTATTTGACAATGGTTAGCTGTTTTATTAGACTAAAATAAAAAGCACGCATAAATACAGAAAGGAGGATTATACCATGGTGGCAACAGAGTGCCAGACATTTTGGGAGGTAAGATTCTTCAGCTCTTCGCCCATAGCGGTTTTGATTCAAAGCTTTAGTGAGTTGGGTTTACCGGAGAGGTCCTTTATTATTTTTTCTCATCCCCAGCTCACTGGCAAAGTAGCGGTTTTTTTAAAGAGAATCTTCCAGGACTATCCATCCAGAGCCTCCTAAATATCCTTGGCCAAATAATCTAAAAAGCCTTTCATCCTAACGTTAAAAATAACATTTGGGACGAAAGGCTTTTTCTTTTGTAGAGTCTTCCGTGGTTCCACCCATTTTCCTTTCACGCATTTTCCCCGATCATGGGCAAAATATATGAAGGGCACTTTCGGTAAATTGTCTTCAAGGCTTGAGGCTTTTGGCCATTCCCAGTTTGAGAATGCCGGATTGGTACTCCGGCCGATCGCCTTGTTTTTTATTATATCTTTATTACTATCAACATGTCAAACAGGTATTTTATTTATCGAGCATTTTTATTATAATATGGTCTTTAAAAATAGGCACCTTTTTCACCCAAAATGGAGAAAACTCGACCCTTATATCGCGAACCGTATTAAATTGGGAAAAATAAAGCCTTAGGTCGCTCTCCGTAAAACCCACCAGCATGTTTTTGTCAAAAATATTTTTATTTTCATCAGCTTTGGTGAGGCCAGAGATCTCAATTTTTGCCGTCGCTTCTTTTTTTTCAACATCTGTCTGCAGCAATTCGTATTTTAGAGTACTTTCATCGACGTCCAGCATCTCATTTTTATTATTCATTATCTCCTTTATTTTATCCAATATATCTTGTTTTTGGACAAAAACCGCAATGACAGTCATTTCTCCTTTTAATTTGAATCCATCGACCTCATCTCCCACTTTTTTATCGTAAGAAAAATTTTGTCCTTCTGGCACTATACCGCCGCCGACCAGCAACCATTTTTCTGTTTCCAAGCCAGTTGTCAGCTTGGCCATAGTTTTTTCTAGTTGTGTCTTTTTAAAATCAGCGCTTGCCTTTTCTATATCTGCCTCTGACAATATGCCTATTTGCTTCTCACCGCCCACTGTTGCCTCTCTTGATTCTGCGTATATTAGCGTCTGGAGATCAGCGGATAGTCCGGGTATAGTAAAAGTTGTTGGGCCTATTTCTCCGGATTTTCCTGGTTTGTCGGCATAAATATTAACCTCAATCTCACCACTTGCTGGCACCGTGACCTTGTCTTTAAGGCGGAAAAGGACGTTTTCTTTAGATATCAATCTCGTCGTCGCCACCAAAGTCTGAGCTTGGTCTCTTGTGTTGTAAATAGTTGCTTTACCGGTCGCCTGGGCTTCCACCTTTTTCTGACTTTCACTGACCTGATATTCTTGTTCTGTGCTTACTTTTTCTACATACACCTTCCCGCCGATGATGGGATTTGTGCTAGTGCTGTTTTCCGGTGATTCGGCTATTGACATCTCAAAGCTTTTTATCACCGGTTCATTGGCTGGAGTTACGGTAATAGTCACTTTGGCCAAAACCAGATAAAAAATAGCCACCAATAAAATTATAGCTATAAGGAAAAAAATAGTAGCCATAAATTTATAAGATCTGCGTGGTTGAGGCGCCTCCATTGGTATCGGCTCTATAAAATCATTTTCTTTTTTGGGCATATTTTTCTAAAGTTAATTTCTATCTTTATTATAAACCCAAACAAGCTCAACCGCAATACCTATTGTTCTACTGACCTGGTCTCCACACTACCTTGACCAGTGATACTCTCAATTCTTTCCCTTGTCTCGGAATCAAAATTTATAAAAAAGTTTGTGGCGATTGTCCGGGTATTTTCCCCTTGCTTGACCACGATAAAAACCCTGTTTTTGCCGTGGCTCTCGCTGAAGATATCTTTCAATTTATTATGCGCTTCATAATTAAAATCCTTGCTCAAAATATTTATTATAATGCTTACCGGTTTTCTTAGGCCAGCCACATCAAAACCGTTATGCTCTTTTAGGGATTCTTCTGGGTTCAGACTGTCTATTTCCACTACTTTTTCCACCAATATTTTTGGCACATCATCTTTGTCTGATAATCTGCCGGTAATCAAAACCGCCCTGTCTTCCTCCCAGATCGCCGAATTTCTTTGGATTAATTTTGGGAAAACTATCACCTCGACAGACCCTGTCGTATCTTCTACCCCCGCAAAAAGCATCAACTCATTTTTTTTGGTAAATATTTTTTTAATATTTGTTATTATGCCAGCTACAGATATCATACTGCCAGACGCATACTGCTGATTATTTATATCTCTCATAGCTGCGGTCTTTTTCTCAAAATATTTAGCCAATTCTTTGAAGGGGTGCGAGGAAACATATAAGCCCAAGAGTTCTTTTTCCCATATCAATTTGTACTTATTTTCCGCCGGTTCTGATGGGTCCAAAACCAGTCGAGGCTTGTCTTTGTCTGTTTTTCCACCAAAAAGAGAAAACTGGCCGGTATTTATTTCCCGCTCGTTACTTTTCACAAAGGCCAGTATTTTCTCCATATTGTTGAGCATCTGATTTCTTTCTCCGAGCTCATCCATCGCCCCTGCTTTGATGAGAGATTCTAGCGATTTTTTGTTTAGATTGCGAGAATGAATTCTGACCAAAAAATCTGCCAAGGATTCAAATTTTCCATTTTTCTTTCTTTCTTTGATTATTGTCTCAATAATATCTTCTCCCAGATTTTTTATTGCCATGAGTCCAAATCTTATCTCCCTGTCAGATATATAGGTAAAATTAGACAGAGATTGATTAATGTCCGGCGGCAAGACCTTAATACCCATTTTTTCACATTCCGCAACAGCCTCGGCTATTTTTTCGGCATTACCCGATTCGGCTGTCATAAGAGCCGCCATAAATTCTGACGGGTAATTGGCTTTCATATAAGCAGTTTGGTAAGCCACCACCGCGTAGGAAGCGCTATGGGCTTTATTGAACCCATAACCAGCGAATGGCTCGATGTAACTCCAGATTTCTTTGGCCTTGCCGTCTGTTAATCCATTTTTTTTGCAACCTTCAATAAACTTTTCTTTTTGTTCAGCCATCAACTCTTTTATCTTTTTGCCCATGGCTTTTCTAAATTTATCGGCCTCTTCCGCATCGTAGCCAGCCAAGACCATCGCTGTCAACATGACATCATCTTGATAAATTAAAAGCCCAAAAGTTCTCTCCAAAATATCTTTCAACTTTGGATGCGGATAAGTGACGGCTGAAGGATTCTTTTTTCTCTTTATATATTCAGGTATTATTTCCATTGGCCCTGGTCTATAAAGAGCCACCATAGCCATAATATCATAGATGTTGTCCGGTTCCAGCTCCTTCAAATTTTTTGTCATTCCACTACTTGATAACTGGAAGACTCCCATTGTCCGGCCGTCAGCCAAAAGCTTGAAAGTCTTTTTGTCATCCCAGGGTATTTTTTCCAGATCAATATTTATATTTTTAGTATGCTCGACAATAGTCACTGCTATGCCCAAAATAGAAAGATTCCTTATTCCCAAAAAGTCAGCTTTGAGCAACCCAACAGTTTCCTTTTCCACGTTCGGATCAATAGAGTGCATATCATATTGAGTGATGATTGCTTCACCCTGCGGCTCTCTTTGTAGTGGCAGAAAATTTGTCAGTTTATCCGGAGCAATGACCACCCCGGCCGCATGGACCGAAACATGCCTGGCGCAACCCTCTATCCTCGAGGCCAGATCCAAAACTTTTTTTGCTTGCGGGTCGACTCTATAAAGATCTTTTAGCTCGTGGTTTATCTCCATAGCTTCTTTTATACCGATATGCGTACCCTGTGGTCCGTGAGGTATCATCTTGGCTATTTTATCACCAAAAGAATAGGGGAGTCCGAGTACCCTAGTAACATCTCGAACCGACGCTCTGGCCTGCATTGTTCCGAATGTTCCGATGTTGGCCACTCGATCTTCACCATATTTCTTGCGTACATAATCGATCACCTCGTCACGTCTTGAATCTTGGATATCGCAATCTACATCTGGTGGGGTCGGTCTTTTCTTTGTTAAAAATCTCTCAAAGGGCAGCTGGAAGCGCAAAGGGTTGACCGAAGTTATGCCCATAGCATAAGACACCAAAGAACCAGAAGCCGAGCCTCTGGTAGTCGCAATTATATCTTGGCTTCTGGCCCAGTTCATAAAATCAGCCACAATCAAAAAATAGTGGTCATAGCCTTTTGATATTATAATATCCAACTCATAATCCAGCCGCTCCTTATCTTCTTTTGTTATTTTGCCTTCTCTTTTTTGCAACCCTTCATATGTTAGCTTGGTCAAATATTCGGAGGCACTTGTGCCTTCAGGCGTGGGATATTTTGGGAAGTGCCAACTAGTCAGATCCAGTTCTAGATTACATTCGTCTGCTATTTTTTGGGTATTATCAAATGCTTCTGGACAGCCGAGCTCCCGACAATATTCAAACAGCACTTCCGGCGCCACAAAAGAGGCATCAAAGCTCGTCATGTCTAGCCTGTTTTTGTCGTTAACAGTTTTGCCGGTCTGAATACACACCAGGGCATCTTGAGCTTCATTGTCGCTCGGGTCAATATAATGAGAATCTTTGGTTATTATTAATGGCAGGCCAGTCTCCTTGGCCAGCTTTATGATCAGATGGTTTACTTCTATTTGTTTTCGGAGCTCTGGGTGGTGTTCAATCTCCAAATAAAAATTACCACTCCCAAACATTTCTTCATAAAATTTGGCTGCCTCTTTTGCTTCCTCATATTTATTATCCAAGAGCAACTGAGGTATTTTACCCTTGAGACAGGCACTCGAAGCAATTAGTCCCTCAGCATGTTCTCTCAAAATATAATTATCAATCCTGGGTTTATAATAAAAACCTTCGAGATGCGCTACCGTCGTCAAGTATATGAGATTTTTATAACCAGTCTCATTTTTGGCAAAAAGTAAAAGATGATTGTATTTCGTATCAGTACCCGGGGTTTTGTCTGTCAGTCTTCTCGGTGCAATATAAACCTCCATGCCCATAATAGGTTTTATGCCCTGTTTGCGGCATTCCTTGTAAAATTCCAAAGAACCATACATGACCCCATGGTCAGTCAAGGCCAAAGCCGACATGTCATACTCCTTTGCCTTTGATACCAAATCGGGTATTTTTGATAGCCCATCCAAAAGAGAATAGTGGCTATGGGTATGTAGATGGACAAAATCTTTCATAAATACATTTATCTGATAATTACTTCATTATAACCCCTCTATTTTTTCTTGCCAAATCTTTTATTATTTCTTAGGATTTTGTATAATTAATTTATATGAGGAGAAGAAAAAAGCTTTCTTATTATTTAGTCTCAATTTTTGTCGCCGGGTTGCTTCTGGCCGCTTTTATCTGGGCTATTTTCAATGTGCTTGATTTTAGCAGTAGCGCTGGTGAAGCCCGTTTTGGTGTTACCTTCAGCCACAAATACACTTCCGAGAATCTCGGGCTTGATTGGAAAAAAGTATATCTGGCCATTGTTGATGATTTGGGGGTCAAAGACATACGCCTTGTTTCTCCTTGGGACTGGACGGAAAAAGAAGAGGGGCAATACAATTTTGCTGATCTAGACTGGATGATTCAAGAAGCCGGTAAAAGAAACATCAATATTGTCCTGGCTATTGGCCGGCGCACGCCTCGCTGGCCAGAGTGCCATGACCCCCTCTGGCTCAAGGAGCTCACCAAAGAAGAACAAGAAAAAAAATTATTAGCGCTGATAGAGAGAACCATCAATCATTTTCAGAAATACAAAAATATAAAAATTTGGCAGGTGGAAAATGAACCGTTTTTAGAATTCTTTGGCCAATGCCCCAAGCCAGATCAGGAGCTAATCGCCAAAGAGGTGAAATTAGTAAAACTATTGGATGCTCGCCCGATTATGGTGACTGATACTGGTGAGCTCTCTAATTGGCAAAGGGCAGGGTCTCTGGCCGATATCTTGGGCGTGACAATGTACAAGACTGTTTGGAATGATTTTATGGGCATCTGGCGCTATCCTTGGCCGCCGGCCTACTATTATTACAAAGCCCAAAGTATCAAAAAAAATTACCCCTCTGTCAATCAAGTTATTGTTTCGGAGCTGCAAGCCGAACCTTGGAGCATCCATGGTAAAAACATAAAACTCTTTGATATTGATGACCAGTTTGACTTATTTAGCTTGGGTGACTTCAAACGCAATCTGAAATATGTAAAAAAAGCCGGTTTCCCAGAATCATATCTTTGGGGCGTCGAATGGTGGTATTGGCTGAAAACAGAGAAAAACCACCCAGAATTTTGGAATACGGCCCAAAAAATTTGGCAAAAATAGGGTCGTTTGGTATAATAAAGTCATTATTAGGCCCTTTAAAATTTGTAATTATATGGCCAAAAAAGTATTAATAATTGAAGACGAGCAAACACTAGTCAAGGCATTGGAGCAGGTGCTGAAAGAGAAAGGTTATGATATTGAAGTCGCCATTGACGGCGAGGAAGGTTTTAAAAAAATCGTTTCTTTCGAGCCCGATTTAGTTCTCCTTGATCTTATTTTGCCAAAACTTGATGGCTTTTCTGTTCTTGCCAAGATGAAAGAAGCCGGCCTGACAGGCAAGATCCCTGTTGTTGTTATGACCAATCTTTCTGATGTCGGTGACAAAGTACTTTCTCTCGGGGCTGATAAATGCTTGATAAAATCTGACTTATCGGTTGATGAGATACAGGACGTAGTCCACGAAAAATTGCAATAATTTATTTTTATTATATGGCAAAAAAAATTCTAATCATCGAGGATGAGGTGGCTTTGGCCGATGCTATGAAGGTTGGTCTTACGGATGCTGGTTATGAGGCCGATACCGCCTATGACGGCGAAGATGGCATGGTCAAGGTCAAAAGCCTTACTCCCGATCTTGTTTTGTTGGACCTGATGCTACCCAAAAAAGATGGCATGACTATTTTGAAAGAGATGCGCGCTGATTCTGCTACCGCCGACATCCCCGTCATGATCCTATCTCAGCTCTCTGACACAGAAAAGATTAGTGAGGGCGTTTCCCTTGGGGTGGTTGGTTATTTGGTAAAGGTTGACTTTAGCTTGGCCGAGGTGGTTGAAAAAGTAAAAAAAGCCCTAGGTGATTAATGCTAATAAATAGCTACAATAGGCGGGTATTTTCCCGCCTTTTTTATTGAACACTTGTTTGTTTTTAGTAATTAATGATACTATATTTTATATCGGGCTGTGGTAGTTTAAGGGCCACGGTGTGGCGCTTAAACGGATTACGCACGTTTCGGTGCGTTGCCCAATATTTATTAATTTTTTCCGGGCTGTGGTATAACGGTATTACGCACGCTTCGGGTGCGTGTAATGGCGGTTCAATTCCGCCCAGCCCGACCAGATTAAACTTTTTTCAAATTCAGAGGCGTTTTGTTGCTCGCTCGCCCCGCCTTCGGCGGGTCTCGCTTCGCAAAAAGCCCTGTATTTCGGAATTAAATCGTAAGGTCGGACAAATTCAAATTCAGCTTTTCGGGA
>JAAZOM010000026.1 GCA_012797775.1 Candidatus Kuenenbacteria bacterium
AGACAGAAAACGGTTTAATTTGTATTTAAAAGAAATGGAATTTAGATTTAACCACCGGAAAGATGATAATTTGGCTAATATTATTAAAAAAATTATTAAAAAACATTACTAATTATTTGTCTGTTCTAGACAAGCACCTAAAAATAAATATTATTTTTAAAAAAGCCATTCTCTTGCTGGTAATTTTAAAATCCCTCATTTTTTTGGTTGTCTTTGGTGTAATTAATAATTTTCTGGTGCGGACGGGGAGACTTGAACTCCCACGGGTTGCCCCACATGCACCTCAAGCATGCGCGTATACCAATTCCGCCACGTCCGCAAAAATTATAGTTAAATGCGCATATACCCGCCGCTGGCGGATCCGCAAATGAATAAAAGTGATTTTGGAATCACTTTTATTATAACCTAAAAAACATTATCCACTAACTTATTTATTATTAGCCTTTTTGGTCTTCACCCGCTTCTTATAATTTGGCAGGAAATAAAGTTTGGCCCGGCGTGTTTTTATCTCTTTCACCAATTCAATCTTGTCTATCAAGGGAGACTGCAGGGGGTAAATTTTTTCTACACCGACATTATTGTGGGATATTTTTCTGACCAAAATAGAGCCATTGGCAGTTTTTTGTTTTCTGACCGACAAAATAATACCTTCAAAAACCTGGACCCGGGTTCTTTCTTTGCCCTTGGCGTCAATATCATTTATTTTCTCATGAACCCTGACAGTCATACCAGACTTTATTTCTCCAGCCGACAAGGTCTGCAATTTTTCTTTGGCTGCCCTTATTTCTTCTTTTTTTGTTTCTTCCGTCATATTTTTTTCTTATAATTATTCAGTTTATTATTATTCCTTATATTATCCGAATTGTTCTTTTTTGTCAAGTATTTACCTTGATTTTTTATCCCCAAAATGTTAAGCTAACCACAGTTTGGGGCGATAATTTTCCATACTTTTACCTTTTTAGAATATTGTGTGTGGCGCCCATGATGCCTCTGGCACAACATGGCGCCCGCTCTCAGTATTCGGAGCGAAGCAGTTTGCTCCTCATTTAACCTTCGAACTATGTCCGGACATTCCAAGTGGGCCACTACCAAAAGGGCCAAGGCCATCATCGATGCCAAAAGAAGCAGCGCCTTTACCAAGCTCAGCAATAATATAACCATTGCGGCCAAAGAAGGTGGAGGTGATCCTACTACTAATTTTAAATTGCGTCTCGCCATGGACAAGGCGCGTCAATTCAACATGCCCAAAGACAATATCGAGCGCGCTGTTAAACGGGGGACTGGTGAGCTAGGTGGCGCCACTGTTGAAGAAGTGATGTATGGTGCGCTTCTACCCCATTCTGTTGCCGTGATTATCAAATGTCTGACTGACAACAAAAATCGCACTCTGAACGAAGTCAAAATATTGCTCCAAAAAAACAACGCTCAACTAACCGATCTAAACTCCATCGCTTGGCAGTTTGAAAATCGGGGGGTAATTCATGCCAAACCACAAAACCCAATCCACCAGCTGGCGGACAAAACCCAAGAAGAGTTGGAGTTGGCTATAATTGACGCGGGGGCCGAAGATTTTCACCAAGACGAAGATGAAATAATTATTTATACAAATCCCAAAGAGCTACAGTTGGTCAAAGAAAAACTGGAGATTGCCGGCCTAGCAATTGACAGCGCCGACTTAGAAATGGTACCCAAGGAAAAAGTCTCCCTTGAGGGTGAAAGCTTGGAAAAAATTATTAAAATATTTGATCTTATAGACGAGCTCTCTGATTTGAGTGATTATTATACCAACTTAGAATAATGGTTATGAAAATCCTTGGTCTTGACCCTGGATATGCTCGCGCTGGCTGGGGCATTATTAGTCAAGAAAAAAATAATCTTGTCTACCTACAGTCTGGTTGCCTGGAAACTCCCAAAAATATGCTCCACGCGGAAAGACTTAAAAACCTCCAAGAGCAAATCAAAAAAATTATAAAAAAATATCAACCAGACGCTCTCGCCATTGAAGAGCTTTTCTTTTTTAAAAATTTAAAAACTGCCCTACAGGTAGCTGAATCGCGCGGGGTTATTTTGGCCACCATCTTTGAGGGAGGATTGCCTATTTATGAATTTACGCCCCTACAAATAAAGCAAGCGGTGACTTCTTATGGTCGTGCCGATAAAAATCAGATCCAGCAGATGGCCAGATTAATTCTCAATATGAAAGAAATAATTCAGCCAGATGATGCGGCTGATGCCGTGGCCGTGGCTATTACCTGTGCCCATAGTATTAATAAAAAATATTAATTATGGCCCAAAAACGTCTCAAAATAGCTTCTGTTTCTTCCGAACTCCATCCTTTTTCGAAAACCGGTGGCCTGGCTGACGTGGCTGAAAGTCTACCCACTGCTCTCCAGAAAATGGGTCACATCGTTATCTGTGTTACCCCGCTTTATGGCAAAATAATTGATAAACAAAAATTTAATCTGCGCTTGTTCAAAGAAGGAGTCAAGCTTATTGTTGATAGCGAGAATTACGTAGTTGTTAATTATTGGCAGGGAGAGTTGCCGTCTGGCCCGGTTGTTTATTTTATTGAAAATGAGAAATATTTTTCACGCAAGGAAAACCTTTATGGCTCGAGCCACGAAAATGCTAGATTTATTTTGTTTAATATTGCCACCCTAAAACTTCTCACGTTGATAAAATTTCGCGCTGATATTATCCAGTGCCACGACTGGCACACCGGTCTCATCCCCTATTATCTCAATCGTGATTTCAAGACTTCTTCGCACCTAAAAAAAACCGCCACCCTTTTTACTATCCACAATATCATCTATCAGCTGGGTCACAATTGGTGGATCATACCCAAAGAAAAACGTGATGATGGCAAATCAAGGTTGCCTCTCTTTAATAATTCCGACATAGAAAATATAAATTTTGACAAACGAGCGATTCTCAATGCCGATCTGATTAATACTGTTTCCGAAAACTATGCCAAAGAAATATTAAATAAAGAAAAAGGCCAAGGACTGAATGTCCTTTTGGCCAATCGCCAGGATCGCCTCTTCGGTGTTGTTAACGGTATTGAAAACAGTGACTACAACCCTGCGACCGACCCGGGCCTCAAAGCCAACTATACTTATAAAAATATTGAAGTCAAAGCTGTTAATAAGGCTCACCTACAGAAAAAATATGGTCTTTCTGTGACAAAAAAATTACCCCTTTTGGTGATGTCCTCACGTATCGCTTTTGAAAAGGGGTTTAATCTGGTTCTGGAGGTTTTGGAGCACTTGGCTCGCTATGACATGCAGATTATTATTATGGGCGACGGCGACAAAAATTATATCAATCAAATTGTTAAAATCTCGAGAAAGTACCCAAAAAAATTAATCTGGACGCCATTTGATCAAAAAAACGAAACCCTACTTTATGCCGGTGGCGATTTTCTGGTTTTGCCCTCCAACACTGAACCTTGCGGCCTAAATCAATTAAAGGCCCTGCGCTATGGCTGTATCCCCATCGTCCATTCCATTGGCGGGCTCAAGGATACTATTGATAATTTTGATTTTAATAATCGCCTTGGCAACGGCTTCACTTTTACCAATTATAGTTCCCTGTCTTTTTATGGTGCTATTATGAGAGCTAGGGAATATTACAAAAACCAGGCTATCTGGAAAAAGCTAGTCACCCAGTCAATGCGCTTGTCTTTTTCTTGGGATCTGCCAGCCAAACGTTATATACAATTATTCAAAAAAGCTATCAAACTAAAACAGGAATCTTTGGCCAAAACCACCAACCAAAACTAAAACGCCTATGCTTTGGGTAAATTTTTTACATTTTTATCAGCCCCCCACTGCTTCTGATGAACAGATTAAAGATATTGCCAAGAGCAGCTATGAGCCTTGGGCTGATTTTTTGTGGCAACATAAAAAAGTAAAAGTTACCATCAATTTTACAGCCTGCCTGACAGAAAGATTATTTCTTCTGGGTTATGACAAGCTATTGAAAAAATTTTCTCACCTTGCTGATAGGGGGCAGGTAGAATTTGTCGAGTCAGCCGCCTTTCATCCTATTTTGCCACTTTTGCCGGATAAAGAAATTATCAAACAGATAAAAATAAACCACTCCATTAACCGTCGGCGCTTCGGTTCTGTTTATCGCCCCAGAGGATTTTTCCTGCCAGAGATGGCCTATAGTCAAAGGGTCGCTGGTATTATCAACTATTTAAAATACCAATATCTTATACTCGACCAAATTTCCCTTGATGGCACCACCAAGAACAAAATTGATAGTGATTATAAATATCAAATAAAAGGCACTAACTTATTTGTTGTTTTCCGTGACCGCTTTATTAGCCAATCATTTGTGCCCCACGATCTTATAGACCTAGTCAGTACTGATAAAACAATAATTACTGCAACCGATGGTGAGCTCTATGGTCATCGTTATTGGAATTGGTGGCCGCCATATTTACACATCATAAACAACAAGAAAGTTACTACAAAAACAATTAGTGAATATTTGAGGGGGCTTCGGGCAACAAAAAATATTTCTCCAGTTTCCAGCTCCTGGGAATCGAGCGAAGAAGAAATTAAAAAAGGCATACCCTTTGCCCTGTGGTATGATCTTAAAAACAATATTCATAAATCTCTTTGGCAGCTCGCCAATTTTGTTTTAGAATTAAATTATAATCATTCTGAGGACCCTGATCACTTTTCTTCTCGTCTTCATCTGGAAAAGGGGTTGGCTAGTTGTACTTTTTGGTGGGCCTCTGGCCGTGATTTTCAGCTTTTTGGCTCCCCGGCCTGGAACCCAGAAGAGATAGAAAAAGGAGCCCTGGAGCTCTTGCGCTCAGTACGTACCCTGCGGGAGGTCGATGCCAACATCAAAATAAAAGCAGAAAAAATGTTTTTGGATATTCATGGTTCCATCTGGTCAAAACATTGGAAACAAAACAACAAAAATTAATTATCTCTTATGACCAATAAAACAAATATCACCAAATTACTTGACGACCCAGATTATTTCTCAGGCCTTTTCAATCAAAAAATAAAATCAATTGATCCAAGCGCAGAAAAAGTTTTATTTCACCAGCTGTTTTTTATAAAAAGGCATGTGGCCGAAGATTTTTTTCACTATGTCGTTGAGCATCGTCTGACTATCGAATTAGAAAACAAACTCAAGCGCCGTTTCCGGGTTTATACTATTAGTTTCTCTGATCACGGCCGCCGTAAAATGTATACAGCCATGGAACTGATTTATCGTCAGGGATTTTCTTCTGGTGCGGTTGTTATTCCCCAACCTCTCTGGTATGAAGAAGAAATCATGGCCCTTTTTTATCTAGGCATCCCTGGTGACACCATGCTAGAACATCTTAAAAATGGTCAGTTTGATCGGCCGAATATCAAAAAAATATCCCAAGGCCTCAAAAGGCTCCACACTATAAATTACCCCAAAGACGTTTTTAACATCCATGATTTTTCTCTTGTATATCTTGATCCCACCAATGTTCTGAACCGTCAGCATAACATTACCGATCCACTCCGTGACCGAGTTTACAAACAATTGGCTGAATTAAAAAAAATAAAGGACCAGCTTATTATAGAAAAAAATATTCTCTCTCATGGAGATTTTCATCCAGAAAACGTTATTGTCAATAGGTTTGAAAATGACAAGTTGGCATTCATAGATTTTTCCGAGGTTTGTCTGGCACCAAAATATTATGACGCCGCTTCTTTTTTGATGCAATTAGAATTAATGAGCCAAGGCTATTTGGACAAAAAAGATTATGACAATGTTGAAAATATTTTCTTAAAAAATTACTTTGGCTTGGCCTGTAAAAAACAGAATACACAAAACAAAATAAACCTCTACAAAGCTTGGACCGCCTTAAAAAATGCCGTATTTTCGATGATTTTTATTGAAGAGCACAATCGTCATTATGCCTCTTATCTGATAGATTTGTCGGAGCGCCTCTCACAAAAAATAAAATAACATGAAAAAAAATATAAAAATTTTATTTGCGGCCTATGAATGCGCGCCATTTTATAAGGTCGGTGGCCTCGGCGATGTGGCCGGCAGCCTGCCAAAATTTTTGGCTAAAATTGGTGTAGATATCCGCATTGCTTTACCTTTTTATAAAAAAATAAAAGATAATTATCACGGCTTTAGGAAGATAAAAGAGCAGGGAGTTTCTGTCGCCGGGCAAAAGACCGTGGTCTCTATTTTTGAGGGTCGCTTGCCAGGCTCTAGCGTCCCAGTTTATTTTATTGACAACGAAAATTTTGAGGCCATCGATATTTTTGACGAACAAAACCGCTTTCGTTTTACTTTTTTTTCATATTTAATTGCCACCTTGCCAGAAATAATCGGCTGGCAGCCAGACATCTTTCACCTCAACGATTGGCATACTGGTCTCGTCCCCCCCTTTTTAAAACGCAAAAACTCACAAGCCAAGACCATTTTTACTATCCACAACCTGGCTTATACCGGTGACACCCCCCTAAAGAATTTAAAGCAATTTGGTTTTTCTAAAGAAGATTTCTCTCAGGTTGACAAAAACATGGTCAATATAATGAGAGAAGCTATATTGAAAAGTGATTTTGTTACTACCGTTAGCCCGACGTATGCTAAAGAAATTCTCACTCCGGAGTTGGCTTGTGGACTAGAAAAAGCGCTTGGGCAAAAGAAAAAATTTTTATCCGGGGTTATCAACGGCTTGGATTATTCTGTTTTTGATCCAGTGACCGACCGCCAGATATCTTTTCCATATTCCATCGAAAATCTCAATGAAAAAACAAAAAACAAACTTTATTTACAAAAAATTAGTGGTCTCAAAGTTGACCCAAGGATTCCTATTTTTGGCATGATCAGCCGCCTGGCCGGCCAAAAAGGCTTTGATATTTTGGAGAAATCTTTTGATAAACTAATGGGGCTCAATTTACAGTTGGTTATTCTTGGCACTGGCGAAAAGAAATACGAATTATTATTTAATGAGCTGCGCAAAAAACATCCTGATAAATTTAAATTTTATAATTTATTTGATACTAGGCTGGCAAGCCAGATCTATGCCGGTGCTGATATTTTTCTCATGCCCTCTTTTTATGAGCCCTGTGGTCTTGGGCAGTTGATAGCTATGAGGTATGGGACTCTGCCCGTAGCTCGAGCTACGGGCGGGCTCAAAGACACTATTGCCCCAGTCAGAAAAATAAATTTCCGACCGGCCAATGGCTTCCTTTTCAGGGGATATGATTCAGCCAGCCTTATTGGCGCAGTCAGACAATCACTCATTTGTTATCACCAACCAAAAAGATGGCGCCAACTCCAAATCAATGCCATGAAGGCTGATTTTTCCTGGGGCAACTCCGCTCTTAAATATTTTAATCTTTACCAACGGGTTGTATTCGGATAAACTTGATTTTTTGAGCCCAATTGCTATACTAAAAGCAAGGTGAGGGGCTTTTTTATTTAATATTTTTTGGTTAATTTTATGGCCTTTGATAAAGAATTTCTTAAAAAAATGGAAGAAAAACTTATTCAGGAAAAAGAGAAGCTCGAGCATGAACTTTCAGATTTTACCATCTCTGGAGCTTCCGGTCGGCAGGAAATAGTTTTTCCAGATTATGGTGAGCAGAGTGCTGAGAACGCTTCTGAGGTGGCTAGTTTTGACAGCGATCTTTCTCTTAAAAATGTCCTGAATTCGACGCTGCGTGACATCAACTCCGCGCTCAAAAGGATAAAAGACGGCTCCTATGGTATTTGCAAATATTGTGCGAAAGAAATAAATCCTGGCCGCCTAGAGATTCGCCCCACCTCTTCTTCTTGCATTGACTGCAAAAAGAAATTTTCCAACGAATAATTTTAATCAAAGTCAACTTTGCCAACAGTCTATGACAGACACTTATCGCAAATGGCTGGTGTTGTTAGCGGGGTTGATTTTTTTTATTGCTGATCGGCTGATAAAAAACTTTATTATTCTTGGGGATCAATCATCTCTTCGATCTCCAGTCAGCTATTTCCCCAACAAAAACCTGGCTTTCTCTCTGCCACTCCCGGAATTTTTATTACCACTTTTCTACTTCTTAGTTATTCTGGTAATCTTGGTCGTCTTTGGTTTGTTTTTATCTAGTTGGCGCCATTGTCAGTGGCCCTGTACTATTGGCTATTGGTTTATTTTTCTCGGCGCCGCTAGCAACCTTATCGATCGTTTCCGCTTTAGCGCTGTGATTGATTTTATTGATTTAAAATTTTGGCCAGTTTTCAATCTGGCTGATATTATGATTGTCGTCGGAATTATTTTCTTACTCTTTGAATTATTCCATAGCAAAAAAACCGTTTCTTAATTTTGTTCGCCTCACTCGACGCGAGTCAAAATGGGCCTTTTACTTTTTGAATTTTGACTTTTTATGTCAACCAAGATTCTCTCTGCCGCAGTCATCGGTTTGGACTGTGAACTAGTAGAGGTCGAAGCCGACTCTATTAATGCTTTGCCAAAATTTATTGTTGTTGGTTTGCCAGACGCCGCTGTCCAGGAGTCTCGGCAACGAGTCCGCAGTGCAGTCAAAAACTCGGGCTTTCCTTGGCCGCGCGGCCAGGTGACCGTGAATCTGGCTCCGGCTGATCTCAAAAAAGCTGGACCGGCTTATGATTTACCCATTGCCCTAGCGATCTTGGTTGCTGGTAAATTTTTGCACCTGCCAGCTGATTATAGCGATGCTTTGTTTGTTGGCGAGTTGGCTCTGGACGGACACCTGCGTCCAGTCAGTGGTGTTTTGCCCTTGGCTATTATGGCCCGCGATCAAGAGATCAAAAAAATATTTGTTCCCAGAGAGAACGCTGCCGAGGCCGCCCTGATCAAGGATATAGAAGTTTACCCCATTGATTCTTTGGCCGAAGTTGTTCTACATCTGACTGGCGAATTCCCCATTGCTCCATTTGAATTAGCGGAATCATCTGCCACCCAAGAAATAGTAGATATTCATTCCAAGTTTGACATGGCTTATGTACAGGGGCAGGAGCATGTCAAGCGCGCCCTAGAAATCGCCGCGGCCGGGCAGCATAATATTCTTATGTCTGGTCCACCCGGTTCTGGAAAAACCCTTCTGGCTAGAAGTATGCCGACTATTTTGCCAGAAATGACCCTGGAGGAGTCTTTAGAGGTCACCAAAATTTATTCTGTGGCCGGACTTTTGCCCCCTGCCGAGCCCTTGGTCAAAACCCGGCCCTTTCGCTCTCCTCATCATACTGCCTCTGGTGTTTCACTTGTCGGTGGTGGTGCTTGGCCTCGGCCCGGGGAAATTTCCTTGGCTCATCGCGGAGTTTTATTTCTCGATGAATTTCCCGAATTCCCCCGGTTAGTTTTGGATTATTTGCGTCAGCCCCTAGAAGACGGCATTATCAATATTTCTCGTGCTTCGGGCACTCTCCAATTTCCCGCCAAGTTTGTTCTTCTGGCCTCTATGAATCCCTGCCCTTGTGGTTATCATAGCGACCCAGAAAAAAATTGTACCTGCACGCCCATGCAGATTGCCAACTATCAAAAGAAAATATCCGGCCCGATTCTGGATCGTATTGATATTCACATCGAAGTACCCCGGGTTGATTTTAATAAATTATCAGAGAGTGCTCTGGCTGAATCTTCGGGCGATATCCGCGCTCGGGCCAACTCCGCCCGCGCTCGCCAGCTAGAGCGCTTCCAAAATATGAAAATTATCAGCAATGCCGAGATGAGTTCTGAAGAGGTCCGGCGCCTGTGCCAGGTCGACAGCGCTACCCAAGATTTATTAAAAAATGCGGTTCAGCAGATGCGCTTGTCAGCCCGGGGCTATTACCGTATACTAAAGCTAGCCCGAACTATTGCCGATTTGGCGCTGGCCGAGAATATCCAGACCGAGCACGTCGCCGAGGCACTGCAGTATCGGCCAAAGGTAGAATGAGTAACTAGTAATTTGTGACTTGTAACTAGTAAAATATTATTACATTATTAAATTGTTTTGGGCCCTCGTCGTTCAAAGGATAGGACACGAGATTCCGGATCTCGCGATAGGGGTTCGATTCCTCTCGGGGGCAAAAAAATTTAGGGGAAAAGCCTTATTAAATAATAAGACGCATTATGTCAAACAAAAGAATAAGAATAGAGATAGGGGAAACTCCAATAATTCCTACTAGTAACCCTGGCACCGCTGAGCACCAAGAGGCCCACAAACACAAAGAAATTTTAATAGATGAAAGACTTATAGATGAAACTAGAAAAGATATTTTTGAGCACTATCAAATTGACAATGAACATACAATTTTATTGCCCGCAGCTGGTGAGAAAAAAAGAGAGATAAGAGCATTTATAATTATTTTTAACAAAGAAAACAACAAAGAAAAATATTATGCTGATGGCCACACCAACCATGCAACCATGTTAGATGCTATATTTCTAAAATTTTCCAATATTGGAATTGCCAACACCCACAGTTTGCCAGATGACTTTGATGAAAAATGGGAAATAAAAAAAGGATTTATTGACCCCTATAATAATGGTTTTAGAGAATTTAGTGCTATACGCAGAAGATTTGAAGAAGAATTGATTAAAAAAAACCCCAACGACAAGGAAGATATAGTAGAAGGCAAGACAGACATACCGAGTTGGTTTTTAAGTTAGTCTTATTCCATTAAAAAAGACGAGCCCCATCGCTCGTCTTTTTGTTACCTGATTATTCTTAAATCATTATTCCTAAATCTTAAATCACAAATTTTATTTTCATCTCATCCACCTCCAAATCAAATTCCGCCAGCTCTTTCACACTTTCTATTTTCACCCGAGCCAAATAATCAATTATTTCCTTCTGTCCCCCGATCAAATTGCCCCCGCCCGCTATCTGTGCTTGTAAAATTTCTTTTGGCTCAATCGATTTTTCCTTACGCCAAGAGCGGATAGCCGTGACCAAATCTTGAATGTTTTTAAAATCCTGCTCAGCTTGTGTGTTGATTTTTTCTTCATCAACTCCGGGCCATTTTTCGATCATTAACATTTTATCCGCTTCAAAAGATTGGAAAATTATTTCCGTGATAAAAGGCATAAAAGGATGCAGGAGCTTCAGCGCATGCAGATAAATATCAGTTAGTAGGCGGTAAGTATTTTCGTCGCCTTGCTTCTTTGCGATTTCCACGTACCAATCAGCCAATTCATGCCAGGCAAATTCATACAATTTTTCCGCGGCCAAGGAAAAACGATAATTTTCGAAATCACCGGTCACTTCTTTGGTTATATTATTCAATCTACTTACTATCCATCTATCCGCCAAAGTTTTGGCTTCCCAATCATTGCTTATTGCTTGTTGGCTATTGTTAATTGTTAGCTGGATAAACCGCCCAATATTCCAGAGCTTGTTGGCAAAATTGCGGAAACCAACCACCTTGTCCTCGTAAAACCGAGCATCATTGCCGGGCGTTACCCCAGAGATGAGAGACATCCGGAGTGCATCTGTGCCGTATTTGGCGCACATATCCAAAGGGTCAATGCCGTTGCCCGCTGATTTGGAAAATTTCTTACCACTTTTGTCGCGCAAAATGCCGTGAATATAGACCTCCTTGAACGGAATTTCATTGAGTGCATAGGTGGACATGAGAATCATCCGAGCCATCCAGAAAAATAATATTTCATAACCCATCTGCATCCAACTGGTGGGGTGAAATTTTTTCAAATCATCTGTTTCATTCGGCCAGCCCAAAGTTGAAAATGTCCACAGCCCTGACGAAAACCAAGTGTCCAAAGTATCTGGGTCTTGTTCCCAGCCTTCGCCCGCTGGCGGCTCTGTTCCGACGTAGATTTCTTCATTGACTGATTGCTGATTGCTGATTGCTGATTGCTGATTATACTCATAGTGCCAACCAGCTTGCCAAGCCTTGTTTTTCCGCCAATCGCTGTCAATGGCTTCGTCCCAAGTTTTACTATTGGTAATAACGTCAATGGCTCTTTGCGGGTACATATGAGCAATAATAGCAATTTTTTTGCCGGCATATTTTTCCAGCATTTCGTCCAAAAATGCGCGCATTCTTTTCTCGACATCGTAAGCATTTTCGCCATTGGGATGCCTATATTCAATATAATATTTTTCATCTGATTCAAATTCGCTTTCCAGGTGTCCGTTCAGATCGCCATAATTACATTCTCGTAATCGTTCATCTTCTATTATCTCCACCCCACTCTCGCCAAAGACCACTTTCGCTGTTTCCCTAGCCCGATTCAGATCAGAACAAAAAACCACATCATATTTATCACCCCTCTCCCTAACCGTTTTCTTTAGTTCTTCGTTCTGTTGCTCGCCCAATTTTGATAATTCACCATCACGCCAACCAGTTTTCAAACCCTTCTCATTATCAGTCGTCGTTCCATGGACAAAATAGGTTATATCCAAAATTTTTTGATTTTTGATTTTTGATTTTTGATTTTCCAGTTTACGATAGTAAACTGGAATCCTGTGCCCCCACCAGATTTGTCTAGAGATGCACCAGTCGCGTAGATTATCAATCCAATTAAAATAATTTTTTTCAAAACGTTCCGGCGTGATTTTGATCTTTTGATTTTGATCGCCATTAAGTCCGGTGGTAAAAACTTCCTTCATTAAATCTTTCAAGCTTTTATTTCGGCCGGGGATTTTTTTATTTACATCTACAAACCACTGGAGCATTGGGATGACCTCCACCACATCACCGAAACGATCAGAGGTGCCCACGTTTTGAGTTATTTCTTCCTCCTTGATCAATAAATTATTTTCTTTGAGATAATTCACAAATTTTTCTCGCGCTTCCAAAACCTTTAGCCCCGCATATTCTTTGCCAGCCTCCTCGGTCATGCGGCCATATTTATCAATCACCGGTATCAATTCCAATCCATATTTTTCCTTCATCTCAAAATCAATTTGGCTATGCGCCGGCGTCACGCCAAGTGCACCGGTGCCAAAATTTGGATCCACTGCCGGATCAGCAATAATTTTTATTTTCAAAGGTTTTTGGGCGCCGATCTCTACTTCAAAAACTTTTCCAATATATTTTTTATATCTTTTGTCCTCCGGGTTTACCGCTACGGCCGTGTCGCCAAGTTTTGTTTCCGGTCTGGTGGTAGCTATGGGAATAGGGAAGTCGTTGGTGTATTTAAAGGTATAAAATTTTGCCTGGCGCTCTTCATAAACCAGCTCATCATCACTTAGGGTTGATTGACCCTTGACCGACCAGTTGACCACCCTATATCCCCGATAAATCAGTCCATCATTATACATTCTGACAAACATCTCATTGACCGCCTTCTCTCTCTCTCCATCAAAAGTATAGGCCAGCCGGCTCCAGTCGCATGAAGTTCCCATCTTGCGGATTTGTTTTAGGATCGTGGCCTTGGAATTTTCCGCATACTCTCGGACCACCTCCAATAATTTTTCTCGCCCCAATTCCGCCCGCGGATTTTTATATTTACCAGAATTCATCAACTCCTTTTCTACTCTCGCCTGTGTAGCCACAGCCGCGTGGTCTGTCCCCGGCACAATCACCGCACGCTTACCAAGCATTCTTTGGTAGCGTATCTCGGTATCCATAATAGTATTTTCCAAGGCGTGCCCCAAATGTAAAACACCAGTCACGTTGGGTGGTGGCATCATGAGAGAAAACATCGGCGCGTCGTCTGACAAATTCAAATTGTCCGGATTGAAATAACCGGATTTTTCCCATTGTTCATAAATTTTATCTTCGACTTCGGTCGGATTGTAGGCCTTTGGGAGTTCCATAGAAAATTTTTAATTTTATAATTTTTAAATAAACTCTAATTTTTAATGTTTAAAAATTTTGATTTAGACCTTATTTAGAAATTGAAAATTAAAAAAACTCGTCTCTAAAACAAAAAGTAATCTTTGTTTCAAGGACGAGTTTTCCCCGTGGTACCACCTTGATTTGGTCAAATTATTTTATCTTGAGGAGCTTGCGACGAAAGATCCCGTGCCAAAAAGCGCTAACGTGAATTATACTTTGTGCTGGCTTAGACGGGGTCCTTCACCCGATATCCATCGGGGTCAGGATAAAATCGTTGGACCCTTATTACAGCTATAACGGGCTTGACCCGATCCGCTCTACTAACTTTGATGTCGCCAAAGTTTTCTGCGGATAGCTTCCCCGGTGACAGCCGAGGTGATAACGCTTGTAGAATTAAATATAGCGGAGATAATTAGATTTGTAAAGGAGAAAAAATCTAAAATCCAAATTTCCCCGCTTCGCCAAAGCTCCAGCGAGGCGAGCAATAAAGTTCAAAATCCAAAGCCCCAACGAATGATTCTGGCATTTTGATTTTGGATTTGATTTGATATTGGGAGTTAGGATTTAGAAATTTAAAATCCCCCGCTCTTCGCAGGGGATTAAGTATTATTCTGTCACCGGTGTTTCTTCTTTTACCTCTTCAGCCGGAGCTTCTTCTGTTTTCGCTTCCTCAACCGGCGCGGCCTCGGTGGCCTTTGCTTCTTCAGCGGCTTTAACCGTGGCCTCTTCCGCCGCCTTCTTCTCGGCCTCTGCTTTGGCCTTAGCCTCCGCTTCCTGTTTTTTCTGTTCATCCGCTTTTTTCTTCATCTCCGCCAATCTTTTCTTGGTATTAATCTTGCCAGTTTTTACTTTCTTACCGTGGATAATTTCTTTTCTTATTAATAGATTATTTATAGATGCCGACATTTGAGCGCCCACTTTCCGCCAGTGTTCTAGTCTTTCTTTGTTGAGAACTATTTCTTTGGTGTGTGGGTTGTAGTTACCCAAAATCTCCAAAGCCTTGCCCCAAGGATCTTTGGATTTATCTTGAATAATAATACGATAGGTCGGTTGTTTTTTCTTGCCCACGCGGGACAAACGGATCATCAACATACAGTGAATTATCTACGAATTTACGAATCAGTTACCAATTTACGAATTCTACCCATGTGATATTGTTAATAGCCCATACCGACAATGAGTTATTTGTATATTCGTAATAGATTCGTATATTCGTAGATTTATTTATTTAGCCTTTTAATAGTTACAACGTCTATGCCTACCTTATCACACCGCGTGATAAGGATTTTTGTCTCTCTACCCCCACTTTTTCAACCGATCAAATTTATTTGTCTCGATTGAAAGGTGGGGGTTCGACTTTCCCTTCATACAAATTATATGAAGAGCGAGAGTCTTCCGATATAAAATCGGAATTACTCCTTAGAAAGGAGGTGATCCATCCACAGCTTCCGCTACGGATGCCTTGTTACGACTTCGTCCCTGTTACCAATCTTACCTTTTGCCGACGATCGTCGGCATTTGGGTATTACCGGCTCCCTTGACGTGACGGGCGGTGAGTACAAGACCCGAGAACGTATTCACCGCGGCGAGGCTGATCCGCGGTTACTAGCGATTCCAACTTCATGAGGTCGAGTTGCAGACCTCAATCCGAACTGAGACTACTTTTGGTGGGATTAGCTCCGTCTTGCGACTTGGCGGCCCATTGTAGTAGCCATTGTAGCACGTGTGTAGCCCAGAGCGTAAGGACCATGCTGATTTGACGTCATCCCCACCTTCCTCCTCCTTATCGGAGGCAGTTTCCTGATGAAAAATAAATCAGGATGAGGGTTGCGCATGTTACCCGAATTAACG